>JAAURV010000148.1 GCA_012032065.1 Hyphomicrobiales bacterium | reverse complement strand
AAACGGTGCGCGATAGCGGCACCATCGGCGTGGAACAGAAGAGCCCGATATTTACGCCCGGCGTCGAGAACGACGCGGTATCCGCGGCGATGGCGAGATCGCACGCCGCGACGAGTTGGCATCCGGCCGCACTCGCGGCGCCTTGCACTTCCGCGATCACCGGAACCGGAAACGCCGCGATCGCCTGCATCATCGCGCTGCATTCATGCATGATCTTTTGAAAGTAGGCCTTTCCGCGGTCTGTATCGTTCCGATGCGAGGTCAGTTCCTTGAGATTGTGGCCCGACGAAAATACCGGCCCCTTCGCGGCAATGACGATAACTTTGAGCGATGCATCTTCGCCAGCCTCTTCGAATGCGCGCGCCAGCGACGCGATCATCGCTTCGGAGAGGCTGTTGCGTGTCGGCTGATCGTCGAGGGTGAGGCGCAGAACGCTGCCTTCGCGCGCCACTTCAAGTACGCCGCTCATTCTTCCTCGGCCTCGAGCTGCGCGATCTTCTCCTTGTAGACAGGATCGGCCATCAACGTACTGACGATCTTCCGGTTGTTCTCGGACGGGATCAGCGCATTGAGCGATGCGATCATGCGCTCACGCATGTCCTGGGCGATTTCGGTGTCGGCTTTCAGTTCCTCGATTTGCTGCCGGATTTCGGCCGACTGGTCGTCCACCGTTCCGCTATAGGCGTAGCCCAGCGTCGTGATCGCCAGGTTCCAGTCGTTCGCATTGGCAAAGCCCGCCGCTTTGATGTCCGCTTCGAAAGCCTTGCCTTGCGGCGCCTTGTCGACGAACTCCTGGAAGTTCTCGTAGTTTTCGAGCTCCGCGTCCTTGTACTTCTCCTTCACGATCACATACGCATCGAGCGCGCGCTTCGCCATGTCTTCGGTGAGTTCGATGGTTTCGACCACAGGAATTTCGCCAAGACTGACCTCGTCTTCAGGCGCCACCTCATCGCCGGGCGCTGCCTCGGGCTCCGCCGCGGGCGGCTGTTCGGCGGCTGGAGGCTCCGATGCAGCAGGGGGTTGCGAAGGTTGTGCCGGAGCGGGAGGCGGTCCGGCGGGCGCTTGCGGCTGGGGAACGGGCTCGGCAGCCGATTGCGCCAGAATCCGGGGCGGTTCATCGGCGGGCAGCGCGTCGTTTCCGGTTCCGGCAATAGCCTGTGGCCACGCCAGAGCGAGCGCCGCCACCGCTAGCCAAATCAACTTCATGCCCTCTCGTCCCTGTTGGGCACGCACTCTATATGTCTTGCGGAGAAAGTGTAAGCCTCTTCGGGCAATTCCAAGGTCTTGGTGTGGTATTATATTACCTGAACAAAAATCCGCGCCATTCCGCCATATTTCCTTGACTTCACGCCGTGCGATCCGTAATCGCTCCCACATTGAACCGGGGCGCGGGAGCCAATTCCAGCGCCCTTTCGATTGCCAACCAAACCACGCAGGGATCCCGATGAAAACCTACTCGGCGAAAGCCAAGGACATCGTCAAGAACTGGGTGCTGATCGACGCCGATGGGCTGGTCGTGGGGCGCGCCGCCGCCATCATCGCCAACCGGCTGCGCGGCAAGCACAAGCCCACCTTCACGCCGCACATGGATTGCGGCGACCACATCGTCGTCATCAACGCCGAGAAAGTCTTGCTCACCGGCAAGAAACGCCAGGACAAGCCCTATTACTGGCACACCGGTTATCCGGGCGGCATCAAGGAGAGGAAGGCGCACCAGTTCCTCGACGGCAAACATCCCGAGCGCGTGCTCGAACTCGCGGTGAAGCGCATGCTTCCCGGCGGCCCGTTGAAGCGCCAGCAGATGACGCATCTCCGCATCTACAAGGGCATGGCGCATCCGCACGAGGCGCAGAACCCGATCATGCTCGACATCAAATCGATGAACCCCAAAAACGCGCTGAGAGGCTAGACCCATGGCGGAACCGACAACACTCGAAAACCTGGGCCAGGCCATGGGCGTGGTCTCCGCGGCCGCTCCGGCCGAGACGCCCAAGCCCAAGCTCGACGCCAAGGGCCGCGCCTACGCAACCGGCCGCCGCAAGAACGCCATCTCGCGCGTCTGGGTGAAGCGTGGATCGGGCAAGATCAGCGTCAACGGCAAACCCATCGAAACCTATTTCGCAAGGCCGGTTCTCCGCATGCTGGTGCAGCAGCCGGTGATTGCCGCCAACCGCGCCACCCAGGTCGACATCGTGTGCACGGTCGTGGGCGGCGGATTGTCGGGCCAGGCAGGCGCCGTCCGCCACGGCGTGGCGCGGGCCTTGACCAATTTCGAACCCGACCTCCGCCCGGTCCTCAAAAAGGCGGCTACCTCACCCGCGACAGCCGCGCCGTGGAGCGCAAGAAATACGGCAAGGCAAAGGCCCGCCGGAGCTTCCAGTTCTCGAAGCGGTAAGGGTTACGCAGCAGTTCGGAACGGCCGGGGGATTCTCCGGCCGTTTTTCATTTGAAGCCAAAGATAGTTTTTGCCAGAAAAAATAATTCTTCACCCTGAGGTGCCCGCGTTGCAAGCCTCGAAGGGTCCCCGAAGCGGGGCACGGCAGTGCAGCGGCCCGAGGTCCTTCGAGCTCGCTCCGCTCGCATCTCAGGACGAGGTGAGGAACACGATCATGCTCTATTGATGGTGCTTGCCGCGCACCGCGCGGCGGCAAGACATCGCCATCCGCCGCAGCGTACCATTCCGCTTCACAAGCCCTTTCACTAAAATGGCCGCGGCATAAGCGGAAGCGAGCGGCAGTCCCCGCAGCCTCCTCGCGCCCACAAAGCAATGAAGCCCAATCTCGACGTCCGCCCATTGCGGCTTGTAGCTCGTATCGCCGGCGGAGAAGTCGAACCTTGTAAGCCCCCGCGCGCAGCAGGCTTCGATGGTACGGCGCAGGGCTGCGTCGCCTGGCGAGAAGCGGCGCTCGGGCCCGTCGGCGAGGGACGATATCAGGGCCCAGTAGTTGCCGCCATGGATGCCGCCTAGCATGACCGCCAGGATGCGGCCGTCGAGTTTCAAGCAAAAGGGCGCGAGCAGTCCTGGAACTTCGGCGAGCTTGCGGATAAAGGCCTGTTCGGTTTCCCCGAACACGCCGTAGACGCCGGACTCGGCCAGCCGGTTGGCCTGATCGGCGAACATGTGGTCGAGGACTTGGGCCGTTTCCACAGGCGTCGAAGGCAGGCCGAATTCCAGAATGCCGAGGTCCGCCAGTTTGTGGTCGCGCTTGCGGTTCGAGCGCCGGGTCTCGCCCGAACGCTTGGTGGCGTAGAGCTCATCGTAATTCTCGCGTAGCGCCATGGCGAAGGAGCGGTTCGCGCCGCGCAGGTTGAACAGCCTGACCAGCGGATGGCAGGCGCCGTGAAGCGCCTCGGGCATCTCCTGCAGCAGCACGAGATCGGCCTCGCCAATGGTTTCGAAAATGGCAGGCAGCGACTGCGCAAACCAAACGCCAGCACGCGGCAGAAAATCCTTGGCGAAGAGTCCGTATCCATAACCCACGTGCGGCGCCCCCAGCCATTCGAGGATGACCGTCCCAAACTTCTTTCGAAGTTGAAATGGCAGCACCGCCACCGGCTGACCATCGGCCGCCTCGATGACCACGATGCGCGGGGCCACGCCCATCGCCGCTCCAACCGTCGCGAGCCAGGCCGCGCACCAGTCGTAGGACTGATAGAGGCTGCTCGCGCCCTCGCGCTCAAGCGCTCGCCATGACTCTGCGGCAGCTTCGATGCTGCCGAGAACCCTGAAATTGGCGGGATGCAGGCGCGCGGTTTGCATGGCAACCGATTGTTGAGAACCCCTCCGGTACAATTGTCCGGTTAACCGTCTTACAAGGGCCGCGTTCATGGCCAAAGCCACCATCCTCAAGACCAGCCTGGATATGTTGTACTATTCCGGGGCGTCCCAGGCACTCCGCAACATCTTTGGAGGTTTGGGTGCAATCTTCATGCTTCACCATGTGAGGCCCGGTGCTGCCGGCGGCCGGGGTTTCGCGCCCAATGCCGGCCTCGAGGTGACGCCGCAATTCCTCGACAGCGTCATCCGGCTTTCGAAGGAACGTGGTTACCAAATGGTGTCCATGGCAGAAGCTGCGCGCCGCGTGCGCTCGGGCGAAACCGGCGGCGCCCCCTTTGTGGCCTTCACCCTCGACGACGGTTACCGCGACAACCTCGTCCATGCGCTCCCCGTCTTCCGCAAGCACAATTGCCCGTTCACGGTCTTCGCCGCGCCCGCCATCACCGACGGCAATTGCGAGCTCTGGTGGCTCGGCCTCGAAGCGGTCATCGCCGGCGCGCCGCGCATCGAAGCGGAAATCGACGGCGGCGTACTCGATCTCCTGACCGCCACCGACTCGCAAAAGCAGAACGCCTGGCAGATGCTCTATTGGCCGGTGCGCAACATGGGCCAGCACGAGCAGCGCCGCTGGATCCGCGAGTTCTGCACCAGGCACGGCGTTAACCTCGACGCCATCTGCCGCGCCGAAGCCATGACCTGGGACGAACTGCGCGCGCTTGCCGCCGAACCGCTGTGCACCATGGGGGCACATACGGTGCATCATTATGCAGTCGCTCGCCTCGATGAGAAAGAAGCCGCCGCGGAACTGAAGCTAGGCGCCGACCGGCTCGAAGCCGAACTCGGCAAACGCCCGCGCTTCTTCGCTTACCCCTATGGCGATGCCGGATCTGCGGCCGCGCGCGATTTCCGCCTGGTCCGCGAGGCCGGATACGAAGCCGCCGTCACCACCAGAAAAGGCGTCCTCTTCGCAGGTCACCGCGATCACATGACTGCGCTGCCAAGGCTTTCTCTCTCCGGCGATTTCCAGAAGCTTCGTTATGTGGAAGTGCTCCTGTCCGGCACCGCGTTCGCCTTGTGGAACGGCTTCCGCCGCCTGAACGTCGCTTGAGCTCCAAAAAAGTGAAGGCCCGGAGCGGGGGATCCGGGCCTTCGCGGCAGCTTGCAGAGCGGGGGAGGGGGAGGGGATGCAAGCCGGCCGAAACATTCTGTAAGCGTTGAACTTGACTGTAATGTAACAGTTTTCCGCGCTGACGCGAGTCAAGCCCCTGCACACTACAGTGAAGAAAAACGTGAGATATTACAGAAGCTTGCGTTGGTTTCACGCGGGTTGATCAACTCGGGTCCCGGTTTCGTGAACCGCACTTGCCGTATTGCCGTTCCGCACCTTGGCGGTAAGATGCCCCGATGAAATGGTAAGTGGCTGAGATTTCATGAGTGACATGAGGCCCAACGCGGACAGCGAGTTCAAGCTCGCCGATCCGGTCCAGTTCGCGCGCAACATGTCGAAGGTGTTCGAGCAGGCCTCAAGCATTGCCCGCATCGTGGCCGACAGGCCGGACCTCGCCAAGAAGGACGCGGAAATGCAGGTCACGCCCACCGAGCAGGTGGCGAAGACTCTGGGAGCCGTGGCCCAGTCCTATATGAACGATCCGCAGAAGCTGATGGATGCCCAGATGAAGCTCTGGCAGTCCTACACGCTGCTCTGGCAAAACGCCTGGCGCCGCGCCGTCGGAGAGGAAGTGACGCCGGTCATCGAGCCCAAGAAGAGCGACAAGCGCTTCAAGGACCATGATTGGCATAGGAACGCCGTCTTCGATTTCATGAAGCAGTTCTATCTGGTCTCCACAAACTGGGCCAACGACCTCGTCAAGAACGCCGAAGGCATCGACGACCACACCCGGCTCAAGGCGCGTTTCTATGTCGAGCAGATTTCGAATGCACTCTCGCCGTCGAACTTCGCCTTCACCAATCCGGAAGTCCTGCGCGCGACACTTTCATCGAACGGCGCAAATCTTATCGATGGCTTGAAACATCTCGAAGAGGACATGCGCTCCTCCGGTGGCCGCTTGCGCATCAAGCAGACGGACATGAATGCTTTCGAGGTTGGCCGCAACATCGCGACCACGCCGGGCAAGGTGGTTTTCAGGAACGACACCTTCGAGCTCATTCAATACGCGCCCGTGAAAGAGAACACTTACGAAATCCCGCTCCTCATCGTGCCGCCCTGGATCAACAAGTTCTATGTTCTCGATCTCAACGAGAAGAAGTCGTTTGTGAAATGGGCGGTGGCGCAGGGCCTCACTGTGTTTGTGGTTTCGTGGGTCAACGCGAGCGAAGAACAGTCGCGGAAAAGTTTCTCGGACTATATGCGCGAAGGGTTCCTTACCGCGATCCAGGCGGTGCAGGACGCAACCGGCGCGGATAAGGTCAATGTCATCGGCTACTGCATCGGCGGAACGCTTGTCGCCGCGTCGCTGGGTTACATGGCGGCGGTCAACGACACCCGCATCAATGCCGCGACCTTCTTCACCACCCAGGTCGATTTCGAGAAGGCAGGCGACCTTCTCGTTTATGTCGATGAGGAGCAGGTGCAGTGGATCGAAAAACGTATGGAGGAGAAGGGTTATCTGCCGGGATCGCGCATGGCGGACGCCTTCAATCTGCTGCGCTCGAACGATCTGATCTGGTCTTACGTCGTCAACAACTACTTGCTCGGCAAGGAACCGATGGCTTTCGATCTGCTCTACTGGAATTCGGACTCGACCCGCATGCCGGCAGGCGTGCATTCGTTCTACTTGCGCGAATGTTACATGGCGAACAAGCTGTCGAAGGGCGACATGATCCTCGACAATGTGCGGATCGATCTCCGCAAGGTGCGCATTCCCATTTACAATCTGGCCGCCCGCGAGGATCACATCGCCCCCTTGCCTTCAGTGTTCCGCCTCGGCCAGTTCATGGGCGGCGAAACCAAGCTCGTCGTTCCGGCTCCGGCCATATCGCCGGCGTGGTCAATCCGCCGGAGGCGCGCAAGTATCAGTATTGGACCAACCCCAGGCCCGGCAAGACCCTGGAAGAATGGATGTCAGGCGCCGCCGAGCATCCTGGCTCCTGGTGGGTCGACTGGATCGAGTGGATCGGCGCAAGATCCGGCAAGAAAATCCCCGCCCCCTATCCCGGCAGCGGCAAACTCACGCCAGTCGAGGACGCGCCCGGAAGTTATGTGCGGGTGAAGGGCAATTAGCCCGAAGCGCATTTGCCTTTGCCCCAGCCACCCGCCATAAGGGCGCGCGAATCCAGAACCACGGGAAGATCTTTCATGGAGAACAAGCTGCGCTTGGGTGTGGCCGGCTTGGCACGGTGGGCGGTGGCTTGCTCGACCTGCTCGATAAACACGGTCAAGCGATCGCGGAAAAGGCTGGCCGCGAAGTTGTCGTGACAGGAGTGAGCGCGCGCACGAAATCCAAGGCGCGCGGACATGATCTCAAGAGCGTCGAATGGTTCGACACGCCACAGGCTCTGGCCGCGTCCGGCAAGATCGATGTTTTCGTCGAATTGATCGGCGGCGATGGCGATCCCGCCAAGAGCGCGGTCGAGGCAGCGCTTGCCGAGGGCAAAACCGTGATCACCGCCAACAAAGCGCTGCTCGCCCATCACGGCGCCGCGCTTTCGAAGAAGGCCGAAGCCACGGGTGCCGGCCTCTTCTTCGAAGCAGCCGTCGCCGGCGGCATCCCAATCGTCAAAACCTTGCGCGAAGGTCTCGC
>JAAURV010000147.1 GCA_012032065.1 Hyphomicrobiales bacterium | reverse complement strand
TTCCGCCGCTTCAATTCGCCGCCCGCAATCTCTATTCCGCAACATTCAATTAGATCGAGGAGGCCCTCATGCCGAAGCGCGTTTCATTCCAGCTCTATTCCGCCAGAAACTTCCAGCCATGGGAGCCCATCATCGAGCATCTCGCCAAATGCGGCTACAAGGAAGTCGAAGGCTTCGGCGGCGTCTACGGCGAGCCTGAGAAGTTCCGCGAGCTTCTCGACAAGCATGGCCTCACCATGCCGACCGGCCACTTCTTCCCGATCGATATGTTCGAAAAAGAGAAGAAGCCCGTACTCAAAATCGCCAAGGCCCTCGGCATGCGCGATCTCTATTGCCCCTTCATCATGCCGGATGCGCGCCCGAAATCGGGTGCCGGCTGGAAGTCCTGGGGCAAGCGTCTCGGCGAAACCGCGAAGTGGATGCGCGACGAAGGTTACGGTTTCGGCTGGCACAATCACGACTTCGAATTCGTGAAGCTCAAGGATGGCTCCACCCCGCACGAGCGCATCTTCGACGGCGGCCCGATGCTCGACTGGGAATGTGACATCGCCTGGGTCGCTTTCGCCAAGCAGAATCCGGTGAAGTGGATCAAGGCCTATGGTGATCGCATTACTTCGGTGCATATCAAGGACAACGCGCCGAAAGGCGAGAACCTGGATCAGCACGGTCAGTCCGACGTCGTGCCGGCACCCTCAAATGGCCCGAGATCTTCGCCGCGGTCGCCAATCACACGCGCTGCAAGTCATACGTGATCGAGCATGACGACCCGAAGGATTACAAGTCCTTCGCCAAGCGCTCGTTCGATTTTGTCTCGAAGCAGTAGGAGAAATCCATGTCAAAGACACTCGGCGTCGGCATCATTGGAGCCGGCAACATTTCCTGGGCGTATCTGAAGCTCGCGCCGCTTTTCAACAACATCGAAGTGAAAGCGGTGGCCGACATCGACATGGACGTGGCCAAATCCCGCGCCGCCGAATTCGGCGTGAAAGCGCAAACGGTGAACGAGCTCTTGAACAACGGCGACATCGACATCGTCGTGAACCTCACCGTGCCCGCCGTACACTACAAAGTGTCGAAACAAATCCTCGACGCCGGCAAACACGTCTATTCCGAAAAGCCGCTGACGCTCTCCTACAAGGATGCCCTGGCGCTGCAGAAATATGCCGCAAAGAAAAAGTTGCGCGTCGGTGCCGCTCCTGACACATTCCTCGGCGCTCGCACCAGCTCGCGAGGAAAGCGATCGACGATGGCAAGATCGGCAAGATCGTCTCCGGCACCTGCCACTTCATGGGGCCGGGAATGGAGATGTGGCATCCCAATCCGGACTTCTTCTTCATGCCGGGCGGCGGCCCGATGCTCGACATGGGGCCTTACTACATCACCAATCTCATCAACCTCGTGGGGCCGGTGAAGCGCGTCGCGGCACTCGCGGGCACCGGCCGCAAGGAGCGGGTGATCAACAGCCAGCCCAGCAATCCGCGCAATGGCGAAAAGCTGAAGGTAAAAACGCCCACCACCTATCACGCTCTCCTCGAATTTGCCCAAGGCGCCTGCATCACCGTCTCGCTGTCGTGGGATGTGTGGGCGCACAAACATCAGAACATGGAGCTTTATGGCGTCACCGGCGCCATGTATGTTCCCGACCCGAATTTCTTCGGCGGCGACGTGATGGTGGCCGGCAGCGATCAGAAAGTCGAAGCCATGGCGGCGTGGGATCATCCCTTCGGCAAGGCCAATTGGGGACCGGGCAACCGGCTCACCGATCCGATCTGGGCCAACTACCGCTGTGCCGGCCTCGCCGACATGGCGGACGCCATCATCAGGAAGCGCCTCCCGCGCTGCGACATTTCGATGGTGGCCCATGTCGTGGAAGTGATGACCGCGGTGATGGAGGCAGGCGTCGCGCGCAAATTCGTGACTCTCAAGTCCACCTGCAAACGTCCAGCACCCCTCGGCCCCGATGAAGCACGCGCCTTGATGAAATGAAATACAACAGGTGCGGCAGGAGCGGCCTGCTCCTGCCCGCCATATCCTTGGGCCTCTGGCATAACTTCGGCGATGCCGCATCGCCCGAAAACAAGCGCGCCATGTGCCGCGCCGCCTTCGATCTCGGCATCACCCATTTCGATCTCGCCAACAACTACGGCCCGCCGCCAGGTGCCGCCGAAGCAGCATTCGGCGAAATCCTGCGTGACGATTTCAAGGCCCATCGCGACGAACTCATGTCTCGACGAAGCGGGCTACCGCATGTGGGAGGGCCCCTATGGCGAATGGGGTTCGCGCAAATATCTGCTCGCCAGCCTCGACCAGAGTCTCAAACGCCTCGGCCTTCCTTACGTCGATATTTTCTACTCGCACCGCTTCGATCCCGAAACGCCGCTCGAAGAAACCATGGGCGCTCTCGATTTCGCCGTGCGCTCGGGCAGGGCGCTCTACGCGGGCATTTCCAACTACGACGCGGAGAACACGCGCAAGGCCGCCGCCATCCTTCGCGCCCTCGGCACCCCCTGCCTCATTCACCAGCCGCGCTACAACATGCTGCAACGCGAGCCCGAAACCGGCGCGTCATCGATGCCGCGCACGAGGAAGGCATGGGCATGATCGTTTTCTCTCCGCTGGCGCAGGGGCTTCTCACCGACCGCTATCTCGACGGCATCCCCGGCGACAGCCGCGCCGCCTTCGGTGGCTTCCTCAACCGCGATCAGGTGACAGCCTCAATGGTCAGGAAACTTAAGCAACTCGACGCGATCGCAAAGACCCGCGGCCAAACCTTGGCTCGGATGGCGATCTCCTGGGTGTTGCGTTCCGGTAAAGTCGCCAGCGCCTTGATTGGCGCGAGCCGCCCGGACCAGATCGAGGATTGCGCCGGATCCCTGGACGCGCCTCCGTTTGCGCTGGAAGAACTGGACCGGATCGAGGAGGCCCTCCGGCAATAGTCGCCTGCTATGGAGCTTCCGGCACCGCCGTCATCTCTACGATTCGCACATATCCCGCCGCATTCCAGGCCGCGCGGCCGATGAACAATCCGTCGATGTGCTGCTGCGCGATCAAGTCCTCGCAATTCTTCTGGCTCACACTGCCGCCGTAGAGCACCGGCAATTCTTGCCCGCAGCAGCTGCGGGTCACGTCCTTGATGCGCTTATGCTGCGCATTGGCGAAATAGGGATCGGCCGGAATGCCGCCTTCGCCGATCGACCACACGGGTTCGTAGGCAATGAGCACCCGGCCCTGAAGATCGCGGCCCGCCTCCGAGAGCGCGATGCGCACCTGCCGCTCCAGCACTTCGGCAGTCCGCCCGGCATCGTACTCTGTCTTTGTATCGCCGATACAAACAAGCGCGATCAACCCATGCTTCAGCGCCGCCCGCACCTTGAGCGCCACCGTCTCGTCGGTTTCGCCGAAATGCGCGCGCCGCTCGCTGTGCCCGATCTCCACCATCGAAGCCCCGCAGTCGAGCAGCATCAATGGCGACACTTCTCCCGTCCAAGCCCCTTGGTCCTCCCAATGCATGTTCTGCCCGCCGGCCTTGATTGACGTGCCTCTGAGCAAATCCGCCACGTCGGCAATGTAGGGAAACGGCGGAATGACGAAAAGCTGGGCTTGGGCGCGCTCGGCAATGCGCGTTGCCGCAAGCGCCTCGGCGAAGGCTTTCGCCTCCGCCCGCGTCTTGTTCATTTTCCAGCTTGTGCCGATCCAGATGTCATGACCGCCCGTCCCCGAATGCCATGTCGTGGCGACTATGCAACTGAATCCACAATGACCGCAACGGTGGGAAATATTTCGCTTGCCCAGGCTCCGTGCATGCTCCAATTAACGGCGGAAAAGCGGGCTTGATATCGATGTTGGACTTCTTGTTTACGGGTGACGCACTTTGGGCCTTGGCCCAGGTCATCATGATCGATCTGGTGCTCGCGGGCGACAACGCCATCGTCATTGGCCTCGCGGCCGCGGGTCTTCCGAAAGAGCAGCGCAACAAGGCGATCTTTGTCGGCATAATCGCGGCCACGGTGCTGCGCATTCTTTTCGCCAGCGTCACCACGCAGCTGCTTCAGATCTTGGGCCTGCTTCTCGTCGGCGGCATCCTGCTTTGTGGGTCTGCTGGAAGATGTGGCGCGAATTGCACGACGGAGGTCACGAGGGAGAGGCCGTCGAGGCCGTGACCGGGGAGGACATCAACGCCGACGGCATAATCTCGGCGAAACCCGGCACAAAGACGTTCCGCCAGGCCGCGACGCAGATCGTTGTCGCCGATATTTCCATGTCACTCGACAACGTGCTCGCGGTGGCGGGTGCCGCACGCGATCACTGGGAAGTGCTGATCATCGGGCTTGTGCTTTCGATCGCGCTCATGGGGTTGGCGGCCTCGTTCATCGCCAAGCTGCTGCACAAGCATCGCTGGATCGCCTATGTTGGCCTGCTCATCATTCTCTACGTGTCGCTCGACATGATCTACCGCGGCGCTCTTGAAGTCATGACCGCGTCCTAGAGCAACCGGCGGTCATTCGACCGCCGGTAAGTTGCTCTAGCAATTTGAATCTGGCGCATAACTGAACGCTCAAGTGATTCCACTTGAGCGCGTTATGCGCTAGATATCTGTGGGCGAGATCGCCATTGGCGAGGGCGGGGCCCGTATCCTCGCGGTGTCACGCCAGAGGCAGCCATGTCATGATGTGCGTGGCAACCGCCACGGTTTCCGCGCCGGGCGTTCCCACATGCACCGAAGCGAGCGTGCGCAGCTTCGTTTCTTCGACATCGGTGATTGCATAGCTCACGGTGATCGTATCGCCGATGAACACCGGCCCCACGAAGCGCACCCGGTCATACCCTGCCGACACCGGGAAATGCGTCTCGCAAACCTCGGGGCAGCGCTCGACGATCATCGATGACGCCCGCGACATGAAGCCCACCATCAGCGCGCCATGCGCGATGCGCCGTCCGTAGGACGTGGTCTTCATGAATTCTTCGTCGATGTGATTGGGCGCGAAATCTCCGGTGATGCCGGCGAAGCCATAGACATCGCTTTCCGACACCGTCTTGCGGAACGAAACCTTGCGTCCGATTGTCCGCTTCAGCAGCTCTTTAATGTCTCCGCTCATCCATACCTGTCTTTAAATTCGAGCCTGCGCTTGTGGAGCAGGGGCTCGGTGTAACCGTTTGGCTGCTTCGCACCTTCGAATACCAGGTCGCAAGCCGCGGCAAACGCAACGGAGTCCGAGAATTTGGGCGACATTGGCCGGTAGAGCGGATCGCCTTGATTCTGCCGGTCCACCACCGTTGCCATTCGCTTCATCGTCTCCATCACCTGGTCCTTGCTGCAGATCCCGTGCCTGAGCCAGTTGGCGATATGCTGCGACGAGATGCGCAGCGTGGCGCGGTCCTCCATCAGCCCCACATCGTTGATGTCGGGAACCTTCGAGCAGCCGATCCCCTGATCGATCCAGCGCACCACATACCCGAGAATGCCCTGCGCATTATTATCGAGCTCCGCCTGAATGTCCGCGGGCGTCCAGTTTGGCCGTTGCACGATTGGCACGGATAGAAGATCGCCAAGTGCCGCTTGCTTCCGAGACCGCAGTTCCGCCTGTACCGCCGTGACATTCACGCGATGATAATGCGTCGCATGAAGGATCGCCGCCGCGGGCGAGGGCACCCATGCGGTCGTCGCTCCCGATTTCGGATGGCCGATCTTCTGCTCCAGCATCGCGCCCATCTTGTCGGGCATCGCCCACATGCCCTTGCCGATCTGCGCGCGCCCCGGAAAACCGCAGGTCAAGCCGATATCGACGTTGAGGTTCTCGTAAGCCTGTATCCACGCCGCCGATTTCATATCGGCCTTGCGGATCATCGGTCCCGCTTCCATGGACGTATGAATCTCATCGCCCGTGCGGTCGAGAAATCCCGTGTTGATGAAGAACACGCGTTCACGCGCCGCGCGCACGCATTCCCTGAGATTGAGCGTCGTGCGCCGCTCTTCGTCCATGATGCCGATCTTGACCGTATTGGCTGCAAGCCCGAGAATTTCTTCGACTCGCGCCATGACCTTCACCGCGAACGCTACTTCTGCTGGCCCATGCATCTTGGGTTTCACCACATAGACACTGCCCTTCCTCGAGTTCGCGTGTTTCCCATTCGCCCCCACATCGTGCAGCGCAATCGCTACCGTCGCCAACGCATCGAGCAGCCCTTCCGGTATCTCGCGGTCATCGTTGTCGCGCACCGCCGGCGTCTTCATCAAGTGGCCGACGGTCCGCACCAGCAGCAAGGCTTGCGCCTTTGAGCGCGAAACCGCTGCCATCCGGCGCAACATAGGAACGGCCGCCATGGAGCTTGCGGGTAAACGTCTTCCCACCCTTCGCGACCTCGGCCTCAAGATCGCCCTTCATCAACCCCAACCAGTTGCGATAGACCAAAGCCTTGTCCGGCCCATCGACAGCCGCAACCGAATCCTCGCAGTCCGAAATCGCCGTCAGCGCCGCTTCGAGAACGATATCCGAAATGCCGCAGCGGTCCTGCTTCGCGACTGGCGTAGCGGCGTTGAACGAGAGCTCGATGTGCAACCCATTGTGCCGCAACAGCACCGCCTCTGGCGCATCCGCCATTCCGCGGTAGCCGGCATATGCGCCCGCTTCCTTCAAAACCACTTTGTTGCCGTCGACAGACACCCTCAGCCGAGGTCCCGCCCCTATGCCATCCACCTCCGCCCACGAAACTCCCAAAAGCGGAACCGCATCGTCGAGAAACTTCCTTCCCCAAGCGATTGCTTCGGCGCCGCGCGCTGCATCGTAGCCACCACTCGCAATACCCGGAATCGCATCCGTCCCATAAAGCGCGTCGTACAGCGATCCCCACCGCGCATTCGCCGCATTGAGCGCGAAGCGCGCGTTCGACAGCGGATAAACCAGCTGTGGCCCCGCGATTTCGCCGATTTCAGGATCGGTGTTGACCGTCCCGATCTGAAAGTCCCCGGCCCTCCGGCACGATGTATCCAATCTCGCGCAGGAAGTTCTCATAGGCGTCCGCATCGATTGGTGCGGGGTTCGCCTTGTGCCAGCGATCGATCTCGCCCTGCAGGCGGTCACGCTCCGCGAGAAGCGCGGCGTTCTCCGGTCCAAACTCGGAAACGAGCTCAGCCAATCCATTCCAGAACCGGTCTTCGGAAACTCCCGTTCCAGGCAGCACTTCGTCAGTGATGAAACCAAACAGATCGCCTTCGATCTTCAGCCCCGCGCGTTCCGTGAATTCTTCTGCCATGCTTACCCCCCTGAGCCCAGTCCTAGCCCGTCAACCCGGCGAAAGCCAAGGCTTATGAAAACTCGAAAAATCTACGGCACGCTTAGAAAGCGCGTCCTTGACAGCTTCGGCTTTCCGGGAAACTTTCGTGGAAGACATTCGACGGCGGACGATGTCCTGAAGGCCAGGCCCGCACCACAAAGCCAAAGTGATGCGCCAAGTCTGCACGCCGTCCCTGCCCGCAATCCGGAACAATTGTTGTTTACTCTTGACTTATGCAACAATTATTGCGAACCATGTGCCGCCAAG
>JAAURV010000146.1 GCA_012032065.1 Hyphomicrobiales bacterium | reverse complement strand
GCGATCGCCCGCGGCGGCCGGAAGGCTTTTCATCCGTAACGCTTCACGCCTGCGCGCGAGCGGAGGCGAATAAAGGCCGAAGCCAGGATCTGGGCCACAAAACGCCGTGACAATGAGTCGATGCCTTGCCGCGAAACCTTCCCATGCTACCATGTCGGATCAAATGAGAGGGTTGGCACAGTGAAACTGACAAAACTCGGCCGGACAAACCTGCAAATCCCAGAACTCTGTTGGGGTTTGGCGCCCATCAGCGACATGCCCGGCACCTATGGCCACGGCGTGTCGCCGGATCAGGCAGGAATTGTACTCAACGCCATCTTCGATAGCGCCTATCCCTTCGTGGATACGTCGCGGAACTATGGCCTGGGCCGGAGCGAGGAGCGGCTTGGCGATGCCCTGCGCGCGCGTGGCGGTAAACCCAGGAATCTCATAATTTCCTCCAAGCTCGACCGCGACATGGATACGCTGGCCTTCGACGCCGCCCGGGCCCGCCGCTCGCTTGAGGAAAGCTTGAAGGCGATAGGTGTGGACAGGATTGATTTGCTGCATCTCCACGATCCGGAACACGCCCGTGACCTGACGGAAATCGGTGGCGGAAACGGCGCCCTCGCCGAATTGTTCAAGATGAAGGAAGAAGGCCTGTGCACGGCGGTTGGCCTTGCGGCGGGCCGTATCGACATCATGATGCCGATGTTGAGACACTGGGACTTCGATGCGCTCATTACGCATAACCGTTTCACACTGGTGAACCGCAATGCCGAGCCGATGATCGAGCTGGCCCGCGCGCGCGGCATCACCGTGCTCAACGGCGCGCCCTACGCCGCCGGCGTCCTCGCCAAGGGCTCGGAAACCCACAAGCGCTACGTCTATCAGGAAGCCACGGCCGAGATGCTGGCGCCCGTCCAGAAGATTGAAGCGGTGTGCGCCAAGCACGGAATTCCGGCCGGCGCTGCAGCCTTGCAATTTTCGCTGCGGGAAAATCGCATTGCTTCGACCATCATCGGCATATCCAAGGCCGAGCGCATCGCGCAGACGATTGCCTGGGCCGGTTACAAGATTCCCCAGGCGGCTTGGGACGAACTGATGACCCTACCCGCGGAACACGGCGACCCCGAGGCGACAAGGACTTACAGCCCCGATTGAAAAATGACAAAAGGCGACGTTACCACGGTTATTCGTCGAACACTTTCAATTGTTTGTCTTCGCTTGCTTGGAGCGATTGTAGTTCATCATCAAACAAGACCCGATCCATGGGGATTTTTTCGAATGGGGTGAGGCTGAGGCGCTGTGGAATTGTGTAAAGGCTGGCCTCGATTGCGAGCCGTTTCTTGACGATGGCGATGAGGACATGGACCGAGACGGCGATCCAGATTTGCGAGCCCACGGCGTTTTCGGATGTGCCGGAGAAGGCTTTGATGCGCGGGTGCTGCTTGATCCATTTGAAAAACAGTTCGACCTGCAAGCGGCAACGATAGAGTTGTGCAAGGCTCACCGCGGACGTAATGACCTGGGCGGCGGCATGTGCGAAGTGACAGACAAGGGAGGTGCGGCATGACCGATCGTTTCCACCCATTCAAAGCCGCCATGTGGGTCGCGGCGCTTGCCACGCCCGCGGCAGCGCAGAGTGGCGGGACCGACCTTCAGCTTCTCGCCCGGATTTTCGAGGCGACCAATGCGATCGAGTCGGACGAGCCCGAAACCGCGCGCGCGGCATACAAGACCTGCACGGAGCTCGGCCAGGAACTTGCGGCGCGCACCGGCATGGAAGCCGGGGTCAGGTACTACTTCGAGGCCGAGATCGAAGGTTGCCTCTCCTACGCCATGTACCATGGCGAATTTTCCGGCGAGACGGGCGACAAGTGCAGCCACCACTTGGCCCATGCCGAAAAGCTGAAAGAAGCCATCCTCGCGGCGCAGAACCAGAAGGGCGTCCGGCAGGATCAGCTCACCGATCTGCGCGACAGCCTGCGGCGGGCGAGCGAAGTCGGGCCGCAGCAATATGGCTGCACGGGCGACTACGCCAAGCTGATCCAGTCCCTGCCGGCAACCGACGCAGTGGCGCCCGGCGAGTAGGGCCGCGCGCCGGGTATTCGTAACGGAGCGAGGCTCCGTGCCGGACACACCACCTCCCGCCTGAGGCGTACTCCCCCAGCAAAGCTGGGGGAGATAAGCCGGTGTGTTACTCCGCCGCCGGTGGCAGCTCCGCCGCCCTGGCCTGCTCTTCGAGGATCAGCGTATCGCGCTTCTCGGCGATCTGCTTCAGCCTGGTCAGCATGCCGCCGGTGCCGGCCGGGATGAGCCTTCCGACGATCACGTTTTCCTTGAGGCCTTCAAGCGTGTCGATCTTGCCCTGAACCGCGGCCTCGGTGAGGACGCGGGTGGTCTCCTGGAACGACGCCGCCGAGATGAAGGAGCGGGTCTGGAGCGACGCCTTGGTGATGCCGAGCAGGACGGGCACGCCGGCCGCGGGCTTGCGGCCCTCGGCCAGGAGCTTCGCGTTCTCCTGTTCGAGTTCGATCTGATCGACCTGTTCGCCAATCAGAAGCGTCGACTCGCCGGTGTCGGTGATTTCCACCTTCTGCAGCATCTGCCGGACAATGACCTCGATGTGCTTGTCGTTGATCGACACGCCCTGCAGCCGGTAGACTTCCTGGATTTCGTTGACGAGATAGGAGGCAAGCTCCTCCACGCCCTTGATCGCCAGGATGTCGTGCGGCGCCGGGTTGCCGTCGAGGATGTATTCGCCCTTCTCGATGAAGTCGCCTTCCTGGACCGGAAGATGTTTGCCCTTCGGGATCAGGTATTCGACCGCTTCGCCCTGGCCCTCCGGCGGCTCGATCCGGATGCGGCGCTTGTTCTTGTAGTCGCGGCCGAACACCACGCGGCCCGAAATCTCCGCGATGATCGCGTGATCCTTGGGACGGCGGGCTTCGAAGAGTTCCGCGACGCGCGGCAAGCCGCCGGTGATGTCACGGGTCTTGGCGCTTTCGAGCGGGATGCGCGCCAGAACGTCTCCGGCTTTCGTCGATGTTCCCGGATCGACCGAGAGAATGGCGTCGACCGAGAGCAGGTAGCGGGCTTCGCCGCCACGCGCCAGTTTTTGCACCTTGCCGTCCGGGCCCTTGACCACGATCGCGGGCTTGAGCGAAGACCCGCGCTGGTTCGAACGCCAGTCGATGATGATGCGGTTGGTGATGCCGGTGGCTTCGTCGGCCACTTCGTTCACCGAGACGCCCTCGACCACGTCCTCGAACTCCACCGTGCCGTCGGCTTCGGTGAGCATCGGGCGTGTATAGGGATCCCATTCCGCCATCTTGGTGCCGCGCTTCACGCTGTCGCCCTCGTCGACGAAGAGCCGCGTGCCGTAGCCGACCTTGTGGACGGCGCGTTCGTTGCCTTTCGCGTCTTCGACGAGGATCGCCATGTTGCGGCCCATGACCATGAGACGGCCATTCGAATCCTTCATCACTGTCTTGTTGCGGAACTTGACCTTGCCCTCGTGGTTCGATTCCACGAAGGACTGATCGAGCACCTGCGCCGTGCCGCCAATGTGGAAGGTGCGCATGGTGAGCTGGGTTCCCGGCTCGCCGATCGACTGCGCCGCGATGACGCCGACGGCCTCGCCCATGTTGACGGGCGTGCCGCGGGCAAGATCGCGCCCATAGCACTTGCCGCAGACGCCGAACTTGGTTTCGCAGGTCAGAACCGAGCGGATGCGGATTTCGCCGATGCCCGCCTTTTCGATCTTCTCGACATGGGCTTCGAGGATTTCCTCGCCCGCGGGCACGATGACCGCGCCCGACGCCGGATCGGTCACATCGACCGACGCGGTGCGGCCGAGAACCCGGCTGCCCAGAGAGGCGATGATTTCGCCGGCATCGATGATCGGCCTGGCGGTGATCGCGGCCTTGGTGCCGCAATCGTCCTGGCTGATGATCGCGTCCTGTGCGACGTCGACGAGGCGGCGGGTGAGATAGCCGGAGTTCGCGGTCTTCAATGCCGTGTCCGCCAGTCCCTTGCGGGCGCCGTGGGTGGAGTTGAAGTATTCGAGAACCGAGAGGCCTTCCTTGAAGTTCGAGATGATCGGCGTCTCGATGATCTCGCCGGACGGCTTGGCCATCAGGCCGCGCATGCCGGCGAGCTGCTTCATCTGCGCCGGCGAACCGCGCGCGCCCGAGTGGCTCATCATATAGATCGAGTTGATCTGCCGCTCGCGGCCCGTGACAGCGTCCTTCTTGACCGCGGAGATCTCCTTCATCATCTCATCGGCCACGCGGTCGGTGCACTTGGCCCATGCGTCGACCACCTTGTTGTACTTCTCGCCCTGGGTGATGAGGCCGTCGATGTACTGCTGCTCGTATTCCTTGGCCAGCGTGCGGGTCTCGTTGACGAACTTCTCCTTCGTCGCCGGGATCACCATGTCGTCCTTGCCGAAGGAAATGCCGGCCTTGTAGGCGTTGAAGAAACCAAGCGCCATGATCCGGTCGCAGAAAATGACCGATTCCTTCTGGCCGCAGTGCCTGTAGACCGCGTCGATCATCTTGGAGATGTCGCGCTTGGTCATCAGCTTGTTGCACAGGTCGTAGGAAATGTTGGGCGACAGCGGCAGAAGCTCGCCGATCTTCATGCGGCCGGGTGTCGTCTCGACGATCCGGTTGATGACCTTGCCTTCCGGTCCCACTTCCTTGATGCGGCCCTTGATCTTGGTGTGCAGAGAGAGCACGCCGCTCGCCAGCGCATGATCGATTTCGGCGGTATTGCCGAAGGCCTTGCCCTCGCCCGGCTCGCCGCCGCGCGAGATCGACAGATAATAGAGGCCAAGCACGATGTCCTGCGACGGCACGATGATCGGCTGCCCGTTGGCGGGATGCAGCACGTTGTTCGTCGACATCATGAGCACGCGCGCCTCGAGCTGGGCTTCGAGCGACAGCGGCACGTGAACGGCCATCTGATCGCCGTCGAAGTCGGCGTTGAAGGCGGTGCAGACCAGCGGGTGAAGCTGGATCGCCTTGCCCTCGATCAGCACCGGCTCGAAGGCCTGGATGCCCAGGCGGTGCAGCGTCGGCGCGCGGTTCAGCAGGATCGGATGCTCGCGGATCACCTCGTCGAGGATGTCCCAGACTTCCGGCTTTTCCTTTTCGACCAGTTTCTTCGCCTGCTTCACCGTGGAGCTCAAACCCTTGGCGTCGAGGCGCGAGTAGATGAACGGCTTGAACAGTTCGAGCGCCATCTTCTTGGGCAGGCCGCATTGGTGGAGTTTCAGTTCGGGCCGACGACGATGACCGAGCGGCCGGAGTAATCGACGCGCTTGCCCAGAAGGTTCTGGCGGAAGCGGCCCTGCTTGCCCTTCAGCATATCGGCCAGTGATTTCAGCGGACGTTTGTTGGCGCCGGTGATGACGCGGCCGCGGCGGCCGTTGTCGAAGAGCGCGTCCACGGCTTCCTGCAGCATGCGCTTTTCGTTGCGCACGATGATGTCCGGCGCGCGCAACTCGATGAGCCGCTTCAGCCGGTTATTGCGGTTGATGACGCGGCGATAGAGATCGTTCAGGTCGGAGGTCGCGAAGCGGCCGCCATCGAGCGGCACCAGCGGGCGGAGTTCCGGCGGGATAACCGGAATGACGGTCAGCACCATCCACTCCGGCCGGTTGCCGGACTCGATGAAGTTCTCGACGATCTTGAGGCGCTTGGCGAGCTTCTTGGGCTTCAGGTCGCCGGTGGCGACTTTCAACTCCTCGCGCAGTTCCTCGCGGAGCTTGTCGAGATTGATGCCGAGCAGCAGCTCGCGCACGGCTTCCGCGCCAATCGACGCGGTGAAGCTGTCCTCGCTGTAATCTTCCTGAGCCTTGATGTATTCGCTCTCGGTCAGAAGCTGGCGCGGCTTCAAGGGCGTCAAACCGGGCTCGAGCACGATGTACTGCTCGAAATAGAGCACGCGCTCGACATCCTTGAGCGTCATGTCGAGGAGCAGCGATATGCGGCTCGGCAGCGACTTCAGGAACCAGATGTGCGCGACGGGAGCCGCGAGCTCGATATGGCCCATGCGCTCGCGCCGGACCTTGGAGAGCGTCACTTCGACGCCGCACTTTTCGCAGATGATGCCTTTGTACTTCATGCGCTTGTACTTGCCGCACAAGCACTCGTAGTCCTTCACGGGCCCGAAGATGCGGGCGCAGAACAGCCCGTCGCGCTCCGGCTTGAAGGTGCGGTAGTTGATTGTCTCCGGCTTCTTGATCTCGCCGAAAGACCAGGACAGAATTTTCTCGGGCGATGCGATCGAGATGCGGATCTGATCGAAAGTCTGCGCCGGGGTGACCGGGCTGAAGACGTTCATGACCTCTTGGTTCATGATGCCACTTGCTCCTTTGTGCGGGATGGCCTTCCCGCGAGGTAACCGAATTCGAATGTGGTTGCCGGGCAGGCCCCTGCCCGCCCGGCATGATTACGATTGCGTGTTCTGAAGCTCGACGTTCAGGCTGAGCGAACGCATTTCCTTGACCAGCACGTTGAAGCTTTCCGGAATGCCCGCCTCGAACCCGTCGTCGCCGCGCACGATTGCCTCGTACACTTTGGTGCGGCCCGCCACGTCGTCCGATTTGACGGTGAGCATTTCCTGCAGCGTGTAGGCAGCGCCATAGGCTTCGAGCGCCCAGACCTCCATTTCGCCGAAGCGCTGGCCGCCGAACTGCGCCTTGCCGCCCAGAGGCTGTTGGGTGACGAGCGAGTAAGGGCCAGTAGAGCGGGCGTGAATCTTATCGTCTACTAAGTGGACGAGTTTGAGCATATACGCTTTCCCAACCGTGACGGTCGATCGAAGGGTTCGCCAGTGCGTCCGTCGTATACTGTCGTCTTACCAACCTCCCTGTCTTCATCGAAGATCCAGGGCTTGTTCTGAAATGCGGCGGCCTCTTTTAGCTTACCGTGTACGGTAGTGCGCGAGGCTTCGGGGGCATACATTTCATCGAAGGGAGTGATTTTAAACCGCAGTCCCAGATTGTGTCCCGCCCAACCGAGCAGACATTCAAACACCTGACCGACATTCATCCGCGACGGTACGCCAAGTGGGTTGAGGACGATATCGACGGGGGTACCATCGGGGAGGTATGGCATATCTTCGGCTGGTAAAATCTTGGAGATAATCCCTTTATTCCCATGTCGTCCGGCCATCTTATCGCCGACTTGGATCTTGCGTTTTTGCGCTACATAGATCCGCACGACCATATTCGCACCAGGGGGCAACTCATCGCCCTGCTCCCGCGTAAATACCCGCACGTCTACGACGCGTCCTTTTTCGCCATTGGGTACCCGCAGCGAGTTATCGCGCACGTCGCGCGCTTTTTCCCCAAAGATCGCCCGTAATAGTTTTTCTTCTGGCGGTTGGTCGGATTCCCCTTTGGGGGTGACTTTTCCGACGAGAATGTCGCCGGAAGCGACCCACGCACCCTTGCGGATGATGCCCGTTTCGTCAAGATTTCGTAAGGATTCTTCACTCACGTTGGGAATTTCCCGCGTGATTTCTTCTGGGCCTAATTTGGTCTGGCGCGCTTCGATTTCAAACTTCTC
>JAAURV010000145.1 GCA_012032065.1 Hyphomicrobiales bacterium | reverse complement strand
CCCCCGGGTTCCATTCCAGCCTACGCCGTGGAACCATCACCTTCCTGTTCGTCTACCTCGCGTGCGTGACGCGGACCACCATGGCTTGTTCGTGCGTGACATCGAGCTTGCGGACGACTTTCGGCGATCGGCGCTCGTGGCCGACGCGACTGTGGTAGGCGTCGAAGATGCCAGCGTGGAGTGGCGCCGGCTCAAGGGATGGGTGAAGTCCGAGTTCGAGCGCAAGTTGTCAAAGTCCAAGACGTTCTGAACGCGCCAGCCGCCTGTTTCGAAACGCGCTTGGCCGGATATGCACAGCAAGGATGTGCCACACGGGACAGACCCGGCGCGGCTGCAGGCCAGATCGGCAAAGCCGAGGCCGATGCGGCGCGGAACGAGATCAAGCGCCGGCTGCTTGCCACACGGAACGAGACCCAGACGGCGGGGACATCCGCTTCAAAACCATGGGAGTCGCTCGCGGCACTCTTGATCGTTCCCGTGCTCGCGATCCCGCTCTATGCCAAATTCGGCAGTCCCATGCTCCCCGATGTTCCGCTGAAGCAGCGTCTGGAGAAGGCGGCGGAGAACAAGGATTACGATGCACTGGTGGCGCGGGTCGAGCAGCATCTTGCGTCCAACCCGGATGATGCGCAGGGCTGGATGGTTTTGGTTCCCGCCTACCGCGCCATGGGACGCTACGCCGACGGAGCCGAAGCCATCGCCGCCATGATGCGGCTCACCGGCAGGGATGCGAACAAGCTCGCGGATTATGCCGAATTGCTCACGCTTGCCAATGGCGAACTGGTCAGCGCCGATGCGGCGCGGGCACTCGAAGAGGCTTTGAAGCTGACACCCGGCCATCCCAAGGCCAGCTTCTACATGGCGGTTGCGAAGAAGCAGGAAGGCAAGCCGGACGAAGCCAAGGCCATGCTCGAGACCTTGCTAGCCAGCGCTCCCGCCGGTGCCGGATGGAAGCCGATGGTGGAACAGGAACTTGCGTCGCTCTCGTCGCGCCCGCCCGCTTTGAGTGCGGAGCAGATGAAGGAAGGCGCTGCGATGAAGACCGAAGATCGCAACGCCATGATCCGCGGCATGGTTGAAGGCCTCGAAAAAAGGCTCGGCGAACAGGCCGACGATCCCGAGGGATGGCAGCGGCTGATCCGCGCGCGCACCGTGATGAACGAACCCGATAAGGCGGAAGCGGCGTATACCAGAGCGAAGGTAGTGTTCAAGGACAGGCCAGATGTATTGGCTTCACTCGCGGCGCTCGCCAAGGAGCTAAGTTTGGAATGACGAGAAAGCAGAAGCGCCTCTCGGTGATCCTCGGCGGGCTTGCCATCCTTGGCGTCGCCGCGGGGCTTGTGCTGTTCGCGCTGCGCGACTCGATTGTGTTCTTCTATACGCCGAGCGAAGTGACGGAGAAGAAGCTCGGTCCGGGAACGCCCTTCCGTCTTGGCGGCCTCGTTGAAAAGGGAAGCGTCACCAAAGGGCAGGGCACGGCCGTGACATTTCGCGTGACTGATACCATCGGCGTGCTGCCGGTCACTTACACCGGACAGCTTCCCGACCTCTTCCGCGAAGGCCAGGGCGTCGTCGCCGAAGGCCAGCTCGATGCCGGCGGCACGTTCGTGGCCTCCACCGTGCTCGCCAAGCACGACGAAAATTACATGCCGAAGGATGTCGCCGATAAGCTGAAAGAGAAAGGCGTGTGGCAGGAGCCGCGGACCCAATGATCGCCGAGCTTGGACATTACGCGCTGGTTCTGGCGCTGGCCATCGCGGTGTTTCAGGCCATCGCACCATTGATTGGCGCTGCCCGGCGAAACGCGCTCATGCACACGGCAGTGCCGGCGGCACTCGTTCAGTTTCTCGCGGTGGCAACGGCTTTCGCGGCGCTGACCCACGCTTATCTCATCAGCGATTTCTCCGTCGCCAATGTCTTCGAGAACTCGCATTCCGCGAAACCGCTCATCTACAAAATCTCCGGCGTGTGGGGAAACCACGAAGGCTCGATGGTGCTGTGGGTGCTGATCCTGGCGATCTTCGGAGCCTTGGTCGCGCTCTTTGGCGGCAACCTGCCGGAAACGCTGAAGGCCCGCGTACTCGCTGTTCAAGGCGCGATCGCCGCGGCGTTTCTGCTCTTCATTGTCGCGACCTCCAATCCGTTCATGCGCCTGGTTCCGCCGCCGGTTGAAGGCAACGGCCTCAATCCCATCCTCCAGGACCCGGCACTCGCCTTCCACCCGCCATTTCTCTACATGGGTTATGTCGGGCTTTCGGTGGCGTTCTCCTTCGCCGTCGCCGCACTGATCGAAGGCCGCGTCGATCCCGCATGGGCACGCTGGGTGAGGCCGTGGACGCTCGCGGCCTGGATGTTCCTCACCGTCGGCATCGCCATGGGATCGTGGTGGGCTTACTACGAACTGGGTTGGGGCGGATGGTGGTTCTGGGATCCGGTCGAGAACGCAAGCTTCATGCCCTGGCTCGTCGCGACCGCACTCCTCCATTCCGCCATCGTGGTCGAAAAGCGCAACGCGCTGAAAATCTGGACCGTCCTGCTCGCTATCATCGCCTTCTCGCTCTCACTGCTCGGCACCTTCCTGGTGCGCTCGGGCGTGCTCACCTCGGTCCACGCCTTCGCCGTCGACCCCGCGCGCGGCGTATTCATTCTCGGCATTCTCTGCTTCTTCATCGGCGGAGCGCTGACACTCTTCGCATGGCGCGCGCCAAAACTTCAGGCGGGCGGCATCTTCGCACCTGTGAGCCGCGAAGGCGGACTGGTGATGAACAACGTCCTTCTTTGCGTCGCCGCCGCAGCGGTGTTGACCGGCACGCTCTATCCGCTGGCGCTCGAATCGGTC
This sequence comes from Hyphomicrobiales bacterium, assembly GCA_012032065.1. GTDB lineage: Bacteria > Pseudomonadota > Alphaproteobacteria > Rhizobiales > Aestuariivirgaceae > Aestuariivirga. Next base: position 4,763 of record JAAURV010000145.1, on the reverse strand, counting down.
ACCGGCTCGAAAATTTCGGTCGGCCCGCCCTACTTCAACCTCACCTTCGGTCCGATCATCCTGCCGCTATTGCTGCTCATGCCGCTCGGACCGTTTCTCACCTGGAAGCGGCGGCGACGCGCGAGGCGTGATGCAGCGTGTGTGGTTCGCAGCCGTCATCGCCGCCGCCGCCGGAGTGATCGCTGCCGCTGTTCTCGGCGGAACGCCCGTCCTCGCCGTGCTTGGTCTTGCACTCGGCTTCTGGATGATCGCCGGAAGCCTGCTCGAGTTCGCGGAGAAAATCGCGCTGTTCCGCGCCCCCTTCAAAACCACTCTATCGAGGCTGCTCGGCCTTCCCGCCGCGGCCATCGGCATGACGCTCGCCCATCTGGGCATGGGCGTCATGGTGATCGGCATCTTGTCGATCTCGACACTGAAGGAGGAGCACATCGTCGCGATGAAACCCGGCGATGCCCGGCAAGTGGGCGGCTACACCGTCACCTTCGTTTCCGAATCGCCGTTCTCCGGCCCCAACTACACCGGCCGCGCCGGCCGTTTCACCATTTCAAAGGATGGCGCGGAGAAGGCCGTCGTGATCTCCGAAAAGCGCCAGTTCCGCCCGCGCGGAATGGACACCACCGAAGTGGGCCTTCACGCCATGCTCGCAGGCGATGTCTATGTGGTGTTGGGTGACGCCACCGATGACGGCGGGCGCGTGGTGCGGCTGTTCTACAATCCCTGGGTCTCGCTGATCTGGCTGGGCGCCGCCGTGATGTTCGCGGGCGGCGGCATATCGCTGTTCGACCGGCGCTATCGGATCGGCGCGCCCAAACCTGCCGCCCGCGCGGCAATGGCGCCAGCGGAATGAAGCATCTCATCGCCGCGCTCGTTTCATCCTGCTCGCGATTCCGGGCTTCGCCGTGGAGCCCGACGAAGTTCTCGCCGATCCCGCCCTCGAAGCCCGCGCCCGCGCGCTCTCATCGGAGTTCCGCTGCCTCGTCTGCCAGAACGAGTCGATCGACGAATCGAATGCACCTCTGGCCAAGGACCTGCGCATTCTCATCCGCCAGCGCCTCACCGCCGGCGACAGCGACACCCAGGTGACGAATTTCCTCGTCGACCGCTACGGCGAGTTCGTCCTCCTCCGCCCGCGCCTAACGCCGCAAACGCTCTTGCTGTGGGGGTTGCCCTTCGCGCTGCTTGCGATCATCGCGGGGTTCCTGCTGGGGCGTCGAAGGAAAATTAACGCAGGTTCGGAGACACCACTATCCGCCGGCGAGGAAGAGCGTTTCGAGGTCCTCAAATAGGTGGCGGCGTGAGGTCAACGGCCAATCATCTTCTCGAAGATCAATGCAACCCGCAACTGGGTTTCGGCGAGCAGACTTTCGGCGGTGGCGATGCCAGGAGTTGCTGCGGCGCCTGCCACGAGCCGGTTGAGGCCGGCGGGAGACGATGCGGGATCGTAGGCGGCGGTGACGCAGAGGCGCAGAACCTGGGTGAGGCGGTGGTAGAGGGAGCAGGCTTCGCGCAGGGTGGCGCCGTTCGTCCTGTCCAGGATACCGGAGGTTTCCAGCTTTGCGAGCACGGCGAAGCTGTTGGTATCGAGGATGGCTGGTTCGCGATGGGCGTGGAGGAGTTGCAGGCTTTGGGCGATGAATTCGACTTCGACGAGGCCGCCCACCGCTTGCTTGATGTCCCACACGCCGCCTGAACCTTTTTCCTTGATCATCAGGCGGCGCATGTCGCGGACGTCAGTGAGCGTGGCTGCGGGATCGCGCGCGATGCAGAGGACTCCGGAAATGGTTTGTTCCAGTTCTGCTTTCAGCCGCGGCGCACCGTGCACGACGCGCGCCCTGGTGAGGGCGAGCTTCTCCCAGGTCCAGGATGAGTCCGCGTGGTATGACTTGAAGCTTGCGAGGCTTGCCGCCACCGGGCCCTGACTGCCGGAAGGGCGCAGGCGCAGGTCGACATCGTAGAGCACGCCTTCGGATGTTGGCGATGAAAGAGCGGCCACGAGGCGCTGGGTGAGTCGCGCGTAATACTGATTGGCGCCGAGTGGTTTGGGGCCATCGGACATCGAGGCGTCTTCCGGATGATCGTAGATCAGGATGAGATCGAGGTCGGAGCCGGCAGTCATCTCGCGCCCGCCGAGCTTCCCCATGGCGAGAACCGCGCTTGCTCCGCCGGGCAATCGGCCATGGGCCTTGATCATCTGTCTTTCCACGGCGTCATGCAGAATTCCGATCAGGCTTTCGGCAATAGCCGAGAACGCGCCGCCTGCTTCTTCCGCGCTTGCGGTTTCGGAGAGTACGCGCACGCCGACGCGGAACATCTGCTCGCGTCCCGTGATCCGGGCGCGGTCCACCGCTTCTTCGAGGACAATGTCTTTGCGGAATGATCTGTGCTGCCTGCGCGGCAAACTCGGCGGCTTTCGGCATCGGGCCGAAGAAACCGGGATCGAGCACCGCATCGAGCACGCGCGGCCTGCGGCTCAATTGATCGGCGAGGCGCGGTGCGGTTCCGAGGATGGTGCAGATCAGATCGAGCAGATTGGGATTGGCCTTCAGCATCGAAAAGAGCTGCACGCCGGCTGGCAGACCGGAAAGGAAACGGTCGAAAGCCAGGAAGGCCAGGTCCGCTTCGCCGCTTCTGGCAAGGCTTGTGAGTAAGGCGGGCATCAGTTCGGTGAGCAGCTCTTTCGATTTGGCGCTGCGTGTTGCGGAATATCTGCCGAAGTGCCAGCCGCGAATCGTGGCGGAGACTTCCGAGGGCTGGCGGAAGCCCATGCGGCTCAGGTTTTCGATGGTTTCGGCGTCGTCCTCGCCGCCAGTGAAGACGAGGCTTCCCGATGCCGTGCCGAGTTCCGGCGCATCTTCGAAGAGGGCGGCATAGTGGCCCTGCACGGTTTCGAAAGTGGAGCGGAGTTTGGCGGCGAATTCCGCCGATGTTGCGAAGCCCGAGAAGCGCGCGAGGCTTTCGAATTTCTCGCCGGCCTGCGGCAGCAAGTGAGTCTGCTCGTCATTGACCATCTGCACGCGGTGTTCGATGCGGCGGAGGTACAGGTATGCCTCTTTCAACTCGCGCCTGGCTTCGGGCGTGATCCATTGGGCTTCGGCGAGTGCGTCGAGCATCTCCAGCGTGCGGCCGCCGCGAAGCTTGGGATTGCGTCCGCCGGCGATCAGTTGCTGTGTCTGCACGAAGAATTCGATCTCGCGGATGCCGCCGCGCCCGAGCTTGAGGTTGTGGCCTTCGACCGCGATCTCGCCGTGGCCTTTCACCGCGTGGATTTGGCGCTTGAGAGACTGCACATCGGCGATGGCCGCGAAATCGAGATATTTGCGCCAGACATAGGGCTTGAGGCGGTCGAGGAATTCTTGGCCCAGCGATTTGTCGCCAGCCGCGGCGCGCGCCTTGATCATCGCGGCGCGTTCCCAGTTCTGACCCATGTTCTCGTAATAGACCGCGGCGGCTTCGATTGAGATCGCCACTTGCGTGGCGCGCGGATCGGGGCGGAGCCGCAGATCGGTGCGGAAGGCATAGCCGTCCGGGGTTACGTCTTGAAGCAGCGCCACGAGATTGCGCGTGAGCTTGACGAAAAAGGTGGCGGGCTCGGTGCCGGCGGCGAGCGATGTGGCCTCGGGATCGTAGAGAACGATCAGATCGATGTCGCTGGAGTAGTTGAGTTCGAACGCGCCGTGCTTGCCCATGGCGAGAACGACATAGCCGCAGGAAAGGGAGGGATTGTTCGGGTCAGTTGGTGTCATCCGGCCCGATCGCGCGGCTCGAGGATGAGCCAATTCAACGCGGCCTCGACAACGGTATCCGCCAGTTGTGTCAATGCGTGCGTAACGGTGACGACATCCCAACGCCCCGCCACGTCGGTGCAGCCGATCAAAAGAGCGGCATCACGCTTGGCGCCGCGGATGGCAGCCATGAAGGAGGTTTTATCGGCGGTCTCTCGATAGCTTTCGATACTCTTGAGCAGGCCGTCAGCGCCTGATCAGGATCGCTTCCCAAGAGTGCCACCGCGCGATCGGGTTCGCGCAAAATGATCTCGCGGAGATAGGGCGAGCCGCCGGCGATTGCGTCGATGAGTGGGCGGGCCCGTTGCAAAACCTCCCGCTGCGGCCGGGCACGTCCTGCCAGAACCGCGCGACGGCGGACTGATCGATGGGTGGCGGAAGTTTGGGGGAAAAATCGGAAAGCAAGGAGGCGGGCATGGCTCCTTCTATACGGGGTTTTCAGATGTTGGAACCGCGGCCGTGCCGCCGCAAGGTCCTCCCCCGCATTTTCCTATCGGATTCACACATCTCGATTGTTCCTGCGAGGCTCGCAATGGCCAAGCCGGCATCAAGGCCCAGCTCGAAATGCGGAGCTTGTTGCACGTTCTGAGCGGCGCTGGGCCTTGACTCCGTCTAGCCCATTTGCAGGTGTGCAACGAAGCAATCAACGGCGAAACCTGCGTGTTGCGCCGCAATTTTCCGTCGAATGCTTCGTTGCACACCTGCATCGCGGGCGATCGAAGTCAAGAACTTGCGCCGCTCCGAATTCTCAACACGGCACCTCTTCGAGCAAGTTCTTGAGTTCGATTGGCTGCGATGCGACGCTTAAAGAAGCAGGTGACGGCACCGGCCAGGGACGAGAGATGTGTGAATCCGATAGGCATTTTGCATGGGGAAGGTGAGGGTGAGTCAAGGGATCTCTATGACTCGCCCTCTCCTCCCCATCATGCTGGCGCATGATGGGTCCCTTCCTCTCCCGCTTCGCAGGAGAGGACGTAGGCT
>JAAURV010000144.1 GCA_012032065.1 Hyphomicrobiales bacterium | reverse complement strand
TAAAGAGGATGACCAGCGCCGCGACGATCCAGTTCGGTATGCGAAGGGCGATCGCGTCGCCCGCGCCAGCGAGAATCATCAGCAGCGGGAATGCCGTAACTATAAGCGTGGCAGTCATTGAGAGCCTTGAGCCGTTGGCGCGAGAGGCCGCGCTGGCACGTTCTCCCATACCTGCCGTAAAGGCCGGGTTAACCTTGCGGCCCCGTTAGCGCCGGCGTTCGGATAATTGCAGCGCGATTGCCGCGGCAAGGGCCGCAAACGGCCAAGCCCTCCCCAAGGCCGGGGCCTGCGCTGCTCCGGACTTGCGAGTCCTTGGGTTGGATTGGCCGCGCGACGGCCATCGCAAGAGCATGTGGCGACACATAAAGAGAATGCCCGCAAAAGAAATGAGCCGCCGGGGCGTACCCGGCGGCTCTATGCCTTCCCAAATCGGTCAGGCCCGAGCGGGAACCGCGCGAACGCGGCGCCCACACCGCAACATATTACATGTTGCTGGCGAGGTTGCCCATGTTGCTCGACCAGGCGGTCGTCAGCGACGGCATGGCAGTGATGATCGCGATGCCCATGGCAGCGGCGATGAGGCCGTATTCGATGGCCGTTGCGCCAGACTCATCTTTCACGAAACGAACGAGCTTATTCATTGTACTCTCCAAGTTCAAACTACAGCACCAGGTTCATTTGCTCCGGAGCTCATGCGCCGTCGTCCTTGAACCGTGATGCGAACATAGCCCCCGCAATTTAATGGCAAGTAAATCCGAGCCTCCGGGAATGACCGCAACTCAATCCTATTCACACTTGGTTATTACTTAAGATGATTTATTGTTAAAATTATACCATTCTACGTATTATACGGTAAATAACTTACTTATTTATAGTATAACTGTTTTTGCCACGCCTCTATCCACCAATTACGAGAGTCTTGATTCGTGGTTCCTTGGCCCAAATCCGCCGCGGCCCTGGTTTTGCATGGCATATCTTGTTCTGTGGACGTCGACCCAGGCTTCGGCGCCATGAATTCCCCGATTCAACCCGGCAATTCTTGATCAGGCTTGCCGCCCATCGCCGCGAAATTCGCAATCGAGCACGGGCCGTAACCGAAGATTCACCAATTTTAGGGCAGATTGCGCTTCCGGCTGAAACACATTGTTCACTCAGCCACATGTTCGAGGAACCAAACCGCCATGGTCAAACGATTTCTCATCACGGCAGGCATCGCCGCTTCAATGTCCTTCGCAGCGGCTCACGCGCAATCCTGGAGCAGCTCGTCGTCAAGGCCGACCAGACTCAGGTCATCACCCTGCCCGGCAATCCTGGCGTGGTCGTCGTGGGCAATCCCAGCATGGCGGACGCCACGGTGGCCGGAAACCAGGTCTTCGTGCACGGCAAGTTGTTCGGCACGACCAACATCATCATCCTGGATGTCGATGGAAACCAGATGGCGGCATTCGAGGTGACCGTCATGCGGCCCGCCCAGAGCGCCATGGTCATGTACAAGGGCGGCTCGGCTTTTTCCTATGTGTGCGCGCCTGACTGCGAGATGACCTTCCACATCGGTGATCAGATCAACCGCTATGCCGGCGTGACCGAGGAAGCGAAACAGAAAATCCAGCTCGCCACCGGCAAGGCCGGCGAGGAAGAGCAGCCGAGCGGCGGACAGTAGTCCCTCGCGCAGCCTCACGATCGCCGCTTCTTATACAGGAAGGGCCCCAAGCGGGCCCTTCCTTTTCATTAACCACCGGCGCAAATCGACTCAGTTTGAGCGAATTCGTTCATAACGCCGAAAACTGGCCCTGTTATTGCTTTTCCTGGTGTTGCGCGGCGGATCCGGCCCGTCCGGCTTCTTCCGCCCGCGCGCAAGACGGAGAGTACTGGTATGTGGAGCAAAATTCGCAAGCGGCTGCTCCGCCGCTTTGTCAAATCTGAACGCGGAGCGACGGCAATCGAGTTCGCCATGGTCGGCGGGCCATTTCTGCTGATGATCGGCGTCGTCCTCGAATCGGGGTCCATGTTGTTCACGCAGTTCGCCATCCAGAGCGCCACGCAGGAAACGGCGCGCCAGATCCGGACGGGCCAGTCTCAATCAGGCGGCGTTAGCGCGGGGGCCTTCAAATCCGCCCTATGCGGACAAGCGACATTCATTGCGAACTGCAACAGCAAGCTCCTGGTGGCTGTCCAAGCCGCTACGAGCTTCTCAACGCTGCAGACGACCCTGCCAAATCCACTCTCAATCGGGTTTCTTCCCGATGGAAGCGAACCTCCGCTGCCGTTCAATTGTGGCAACCCGCTGGACGCCGCCGGAGTCGTCGTGACCTACGACTGGAACTTCATCATGCCCTGGAGTGGGGCTTCTCACCAACGTCGGCGACGACAGCAAGAGGCGGCTCGTCGGCCTCGCGATCTTCCGCAATGAGCCATTTCCGGCTGGCGGCGGCTGCACATAAGGGATGGCAACAATGATGCGTCTGCTTGGCAAATTTGCAAGAGAAACACGCGGCGTCGCGGCGATCGAGTTCGCGCTGATCGTACCCTTCGTCATTCTCGTCTATCTCGGGCTGTTCGATCTGACGACCCTGATCACGGTCAACCGCAAGGTGACATATTCGACTAGCGTAGTGGCGGATCTCGTCACTCAGAACAATACCAACGTGTTGCAAGCCCAGATCACCGACTATTATAACGCAGCCGAAATGGTCATGGACCCCGTCCCGATGAGCGATGTGCGCGTCGAAGTCTATGGTTATAGGCTGGTCGCCGGAGCCGTGAACCAGATTTGGTCCGTGAACAATGGACAGGGCTCGGGCTGCGGCGCGCCGTCCACGGCCGACCTCGACGACCTCATGCTGGGCGGCAACGACATGGTAATCGCTCAAGTGTGCACGGATTTTACGCCTCGGACCGCGATGTTCCTTGGCGAGTATCTGCTGGGTGCGCCAAACTTCACTGTCTCCCAACAGATCGCACAGCGGCCCCGGCAGGTCGGCAACGCAACGCTCACCTGCTTTGTGAGCTCGGTCGGCGGCGCGACGTGCTGAGCCGCAAGTAGACCCGTTTCACAATTCCAACGCGTTAGGCTAATCGAGGGCTCCCATCCGGAGCCCTCTTTTGGATCTCACAGTCTTTCTCGCCGTTCTCGCCGCTGCCTTCATGCATGCGGGATGGAACGTGCTGGTCAAGCTCAACCTCGACCGCTTCCTGTCGCTCTTCATGCTGCAGACGCTGATGGGCGTGATGGGCTTTGGCATGCTTGCGGCATTCGGCATGCCGGCAAGCGAGAGTTTCCTCTACGCGCTCACGTCGGGCGTGCTGCACACGGGCTACAACCTGTTCCTCGCGCGCAGCTATCGCTCGGGCGATTTGAGCCAGGTCTATCCGATCGCGCGGGGGACGGCTCCCCTGCTCACACTGTTGATCACATGGCTTGTGGCGCACGAAGCGGTGTCGGCGCTCACCGCCATTGCGGTCGGCATACTGGTCACCGGCATTTGGCTCACCGGGCTCACGGGCAAAAAGGAGTTGCGCCTCGACGGGATGACATTCGCTTCGGCGCTCATCACTTCGGTGTTCATCGCGCTCTACACGGTGGTCGATGGCCTGGGAGGCCGGATCTCCGGCAATCCATCGGGCTATGCGGCGCTGGTTTTCATCCTCGATGGGCTGTTCCTCCTCGGTGTGGGACTGCGGATGAGGGGCCCAGGCATCATCATGGCGGTCGTCCCGTTCCTGAAAAGCGGAGTATTCGGCGCGGCACTTTCCGCATGCGCCTACTGGATCGTGATCTGGGCCATGTCGAAAGCGCCGATCGCCGCCGTGGCGGCGCTGCGCGAAACCAGCATATTGTTCGTGATCCTGATGTCGTCGCGGGTTCTCGCCGAGAAGATCACGATGCCCCGCGCCATTGGCGCGGCGCTGATTGTCGCTGGCGCAGTGGCGATCAGGATGTCTTGAAAATCTCGCGATAACGTTCGCGAAGCGCCGCCTTCTGCACCTTGCCCATGGCGTTGCGCGGCAGTTCGCCGACCTTGAAAATGCGCTTCGGAAGCTTGAACCCGGCCAAGCGGTGTTTAAGAAACCCGAGTATAACCGTCTCGTCCGCGCAGGCATCCGTCACCGCCAAAACCGCGACAACGCCCTCGCCGAAATCGGGATGCGGCACGCCGATCACCGCGGACTCGACGACGCCTTCCATTTCGTCGAGCAGCACTTCGATTTCCTTGGGGTACACGTTGAAGCCGCCGGAGATCACCAGATCCTTGGCACGGCCCACGATCGCGAGGCGTCCGTCATCGGCCAGCGTTCCGACATCGCCAGTAATGAAATAACCGTCTTCCGTGAAATCCTCCGCCGTCTTCTCCGGCAGCCGCCAATAGCCTTTGAAGACGTTGGGGCCCTTCACCTCGACAACGCCTGGCTGTTCGCCGCGAATGCGCACCGAAACGCCGGGCAATGCGTGGCCCACGCTGCCCGCTTCCCGCGCGCCGTCGTAGGGATTGGATGTGATCATGCCGGTTTCGGTCATGCCGTAGCGCTCGAGAATGGCGTGACCCGTGCGCGTGGAGAATTCCCGGTGCGTGGCGGCAAGCAGCGGCGCCGAACCCGAAATGAAGACCCGCATGTTGCGGCAGGTTTCCTTCGCGAAGCTCTTCTGTTCGAGAAGCCGGGTGTAAAATGTGGGAACACCCATCAGCACGGTGGCTTGCGGCAGATGCGCCATCGCCGATGCCGCATCGAACTTCGGAAACCAAAGAATCCCGGCGCCCGCCATAAGCGCGGTGTTGATGGCAACGAACAGCCCGTGGACATGAAACACCGGCAGCGCATGGAGCAGTGTATCGCCCTCCTGCAAACGCCAGAGTTTCACCAGCGCTTCGGCATTGGAGATCAGATTGTCATGGGTGATCATCGCCCCCTTGGCGCGTCCAGTCGTGCCGGAGGTGTACACAAGTCCCGCGAGATCGTCGGCGGCGCGCGGGACGGTTTGATGCCTCGCGTCCATGCGCGCGGCGAGATCGGCAAGACTCCCCATTCCTTCCGCATCGAGATTCATCACCGCCTGCACCTGATGGCGGTCGCCCAGATCGCGCATCGCGCGCTGCCTTGCAGGCGCGCAAACGGCGATTTTCGGACTCGCATCCGAAACGAAATATTCCGTTTCGGACTCGGTATAAGCGGGGTTGAGCGGTTGATAAACACCGCCGGCTCCAAGGACCGCGAGGTAGAGGAAGAGGTTGGCCGGAGATTTGTCGATCTGCACCGTCACCCGGTCGCCAGGCTCAATCCCCAAGGCTTCCAGCGCATTGGCATAGCGGCAGGCTTCGGCTGCAAGCTCCGCAAAGGTCCAGGTGCGCGCCGCTGGCGTTCGAAGCGCGATCTTCTCCGGCAGCCGCCGGAAGGTTTCCTCGAACTTTGCGTAGAGCGATCCCGTCACGAGAGAAAATCGCGCATGCGTTTCAGCGCTTCGCGGATGTCGGCCTCGCTCGCGGCATAAGAGAGGCGGAGATAACCTTCGCCGTTGGCTCCGAAACTCTCGCCATGGATCAGCGCCACATAGGCCTTCTCGAGCAGATCGCGGGCAAGCTCGCGCGACGGCCGCCCCGTGCCCTTGATGTTGGGAAAGGCGTAGAAAGCGCCGCCAGGCTTCCGGCAGGTGACGCCGGGGAGCGCATTGAGACCGTCCACCACGATGTTCCGGCGCTTCTCGAAACCGCGGCGGAACCCCTCGATCTCGTCCATCGGCCCGGTGATCGCAGCAAGGCCCGCCATCTGCGTCGCAACACTGGTGCAGGAATGATCGACGGTGATCATCTTCTTCACCATCTCAACGAGATTGCGCGGCCAGATGCCGAAGCCCAACCGCCATCCTGTCATGGCGAAGGTCTTGGACCAGCCATCAAGCATGATGGCGCGGTCTCGCAACTCCGGGAACTCGAAGAAGCTGGTGAAGCCCGCGCCTTCGTAGACGAGATGGCTGTAGATCTCGTCCGACAGGATCGCCACATTTGGATGCTTCTCGATCCCTTCGGCGAATTTTCTGAACTCCTTGGGCTCCACCACGCCGCCTGTCGGATTGGCTGGAGAGTTGATGATGATAAGACGCGTTTTCGGCGTCACCAGCGACAACACCTCCTCTGCATCGAAGCCGAAGCTCTTCTGCTCGCGGATGGGATAGGGCACAGCCCTGGCGCCGCTTGAACGGATGGCATCGCGATAGGGTGGAAAACCCGGGTCGGGATAGAGGATTTCAGCACCAGGCCCGCCAAAGAGATGGCAGGCAAAGAAGAACGTCACCTTGCCGCCCGGCACGATCACCACTTCCTCGGCAACAACCGGCGCCTTGAAGCGCCTGCCCACATACTGGGCCACTGCATCGCGCAGAATCGCAAGTCCCGCCGGCGAAGAATATCCATGCGGCCCGTCGCGCACCGCCTTCTCCGCGGCTTCCAGAATATGGCGGGGTGGAGTGAAATCGGGTTGGCCGATGCCGAGATTGATAACGGGCTTGCCCTGCGCCTTCAGCGCATTGGCGCGGTCGAGCACCGTGAAGGCGGTTTCTTCTTCGATGGCGGTTATATTGGGATTGAGTTGCAGCATCGGCTCACGCATTCAGTGGTTCAGCATTTGGCTGACACAACGCCCGCCATCGCCGGTTTCTAGAGCCTTGGCGAAGACCAACGCAACTGCTTCCGCCAATTCGCCATCGCAACCCAGCTTTGCCGCCAGGTCGCGGTAGTAGCCGATATCCTTGGCGGCATTGGCGACGGAAAACTTGTAGCCATCGAAATCGCCGGAAAGTGCCGGCGCCACCATCTTGCGCAAGACGCCGGAGTTGCCCGAGCCATTGAGCATCGCCTCATAGAGCGGCTTCCACTCCAGCCCCGCAGCCCGCGCCGCGGCGAAACTCTGCGCCACCAGCGCCGCCATGCCGGTGACCAGGAAGTTCGAAATCAGCTTCGCGGTGTGGCCCGAACCCACGGGCCCCATATGGCGCACGGTGGTTGCGATGGATTTCAGCAAGGATTCAATAGTTCTGAAAGTATGATCGTCCGCACCGCACAATACGCCAAGCTCGCCACGCGCGGCCTGTTCAGGTCCGCCGGTCAGCGGAATGTCGGCATAGGAAACCCCGATGCCGGCGAGATCGCCGGCAATCCGGCGCGTGACTTCGGGTAGCGATGTTCCGGCGTCGAGCACGATCATGGCTTTTCGCAGATGAGGTTTCAGCGCTTCGATTTGCCGCTCCACAATGTTCGACGTCGTGACACAGATGAGGATTGCATCCGAGGAAGCCGCCAACCCGGCGGCGCCTATCACTTCCCGAGCCCCTTTTGCCGCCAGCGCGTCCACGCCATCGCGATTGCGATGCACGGTGAAGGCCACCTCATGGCCATGCGCCAAGAGACTGGCAGCCATGCCGCGCCCCATCAGTCCAGCGCCAATCAGTCCGATCCGCATCCTTGCTCCACCCCTTACACGTGCTAGTTTCCGCCGCCGAAAGCGGGAGATCATCCATCATGACGTTGCACAAGAATTTCATCAATGGCGAGTGGGTCGCGGGCGAGAGCGCCAAGCCCAATATCAATCCTTCCGACGTAACCGATGTGGCTGGGCGAATATGCGCAGGCGGGC
>JAAURV010000143.1 GCA_012032065.1 Hyphomicrobiales bacterium | reverse complement strand
TCGCAAAGTGAATCGATCGAAATTACGCCCTACGTCGAACGCGAGCTCAGGTGCTAGGTGGCGCGCTGCTTGGCGATGCTCGACAAAGTGTCCGGGCAGTTCGCATGGGCTCGTGGTCGCCAGCGGGCGTGGTGTCGCACACGGGCGCTGCTGGGCTTACGCTGGGTGGTGGCATGGGGTGGCTTAGCCGGAGATTTGGGCTCACTATCGATCACCTCGAGGCAGTGGAACTCGTGACCGCGGATGGATCGCTCATTGAGACCAGCCCAGACAGCGAACCCGAACTCTTCTGGGGATTGCGAGGCGGCGGCGGAAATTTCGGCATTGCCACCGCATTTCACTTCAGGATGCGTAATCTCGGAGCGGTGACGGCCGGCACATGGATTTACGGTCTCTACAGGGCGCGCGCCGTGCTGCAAGCACTTGCCGATGCCGCAAGAGCCGCGCCGCGCGAACTCACGCTCTCATTTAACGTGAAGCAGGCGGGTTGCACGGTCACCGCATTCACTCAGGTGCCGCTGGAGAAGGCGCTGGACTTGTCAGCCCCATCGGAAGCCTAGCCGGCAAGGGAGACGGTACATGCGGCCCGGCGGACTTCGTCGCATTCCAGAGCCGCGGCGACGAATTTGTCCGTTGGGGGCGCGCTACTATGCAAAAGGCGGCTACTTTGCCAGTCTCGGCGCCGAGGCGATCGACAGAATGCTGACGGCAATCCAGTCCGCTCCAACTCCCGGTTCCGAAGTCTATGTGTTGCAGCTGGGCGGAGCGGTGTGTGACGTCGCCGAAGATGCAACTGCTTACACGGGCCGCGCCGCGCAATACTACTGGATCGTCCAGCCCATCTGGGACGACGCGAAGGACGACACGGCCTGCCTTGCCTGGGGAAGGAAGACGGCTGCGGCGCTCACTGCGCTCTCCATGGAAGGCAACTACGTCAACGAACAGGCCGACAGCGGCGGCGATCTCGCGATGAAAGCCTATGGCGCGCAGAAATATCGCCGGCTGCAAACCCTGAAGGCCCGTTTTGATCCGGAGAACCTCTTTCGCCTAAACCAGAACATCACGCCTGGCATCTGAAACGCAGTGGGCCGGAGAATCCCCCCGGCCCATACTTCCAGAACGGTTGAATCGTGTTCTTCCTGCTTCAATTCGAGTTAGCTCTCGATCTGGCACTTGGAGAATACGTTGCGCTTGGTGAGGAGCTCGCGGTTTGCCTGGAGCGAGTCGATCGCTTACTGCCGTGAGCCGCACACAGTCGGATCGTTGGAGAGTTGGCCTGCGGCAGGTCGTGGAGATTCTAGTTCAAAGTGGTGCCAAGGTAGATCTGACAGCGCATGCGCGAACCGTTGCAGCATATGCCTCGGCATGAAGGTGGCGGTTTTGATTTTGCATGATCTTGTGGTACACATTCGTTATGCCGCAAACATTCACCGTGACCGCCACTTGGGATGAGGAAGCCAAGGTATTTACGTCGTCTTCCGATATACCCGGGCTCGTGGTAGAGGCTGGCACGTTCGAGGAGTTCGTCTCGCTTGTTGAGGCGCTGGCGCCCGAGATGCTCGCTGCAAACCTGCCAAACGTGAAACGGCCGTACCATTTCGATATTCAGTCGCACCGCTCGCTTGCGGTGGCGTGATTGCCCAAAGATTTCTATCGCGATATCGTAAAAATTTTGAGCGCCGCCGGGTGGACAAAATCAGACGGAGGCAAAGGAAGCCATGAGAGATGGGTGCATGTTGAAACGGGCAGATCGGTCATCGTGCCAAGATCGAAAAGCCGCCATACCGCAAATGAGGTGTTGAAGCAGGCGGGATTGAAGAAGGCGTTCTGAGGCTACACTCAAATAGAAACTCCGCCATTTCTGGCGGAGTTTGCCATTCTGCACGAGCTGCTCGATCAGCAGCTGTAATGCATATCGAACTCCACCGGATGCGGCGTCATGCGGTAGCGGTCTTGTTCTTCCTGCTTGAGATCGAGGTAGCTCTCGATCTGGTCCTTGGAGAAGACATTGCCCTTGAGAAGGAAGTCGTGGTCCTTGGCGAGGCTGTCGATGGCTTCCTGCAGGCTGCCGCACACCGTCGGAACCTTGGAGAGTTCGGCTGGCGGCAGGTCGTAGAGGTTCTTGTCCATGGCGGGGCCGGGATGGATCTTGCTGGTGATGCCGTCGAGGCCCGCCATCACGATCGCCGAGAAGCACAGATAGGGATTGGCGGTGGGATCGGGGAAGCGCACTTCGACGCGCTTGGCCTTCGGGTTCGAGGTGTGCGGAATGCGGCACGAGGCCGAGCGGTTGCGCGACGAATAGGCGAGCAGCACCGGGGCTTCGTAACCCGGCACCAGGCGCTTGTAGCTGTTGGTCGAGGGGTTGGTGAAGGCATTGAGCGCCTTGGCATGCTTGATCACGCCGCCGATGAAGTAGAGGCACAGCTCGGAAAGATCGGCATACTGGTTGCCGGCCATCTGCGGCTTGCCCTCTTTCCAGATCGAGAAGTGGCAATGCATGCCCGAACGTTGTCGCCGAACACCGGCTTCGGCATGAAGGTGGCGGTCTTGCCATAGGCATGCGCCACGTTGTGGATCACATACTTGTAAATCTGCATGTGGTCCGCCGCCGTGGTGAGCGGCTGGAACTTGGTGCCAAGCTCGTGCTGCGACGAGGCCACTTCGTGATGGTGCTTTTCGACAGAGAGGCCCATCTCGCCCATCACCGAGAGCATTTCGGAGCGCATGTCCTGCGCCGAATCCATCGGGTTCACCGGAAAATAACCGCCCTTGGTGCGCATGCGGTGGCCGAGGTTGCCGGACTCGTAGTCGGTGTCGGAATTCTTGGGCAATTCGACGCCGTCGAGCTGGAAGCCGGTCTTGTAGGGACTGGTCGAAAACTTGACGTCGTCGAAAATGAAGAACTCGGCCTCGGGCCCGACAAAAACGGTGTCGCCCAGCTTGGTGGATTTGAGATATGCCTCGGCGAGCTTCGCCGTCATGCGCGGATCGCGGCTGTAGGCTTCGCCCGTGCCGGGTTCGAGAATGTCGCAGAACACCGCAAGCGTCGACTGAGCATAGAACGGGTCCATATGCGCGGAGGCGGGATCGGGCATCAGCACCATGTCGGACTCGTTGATCGCCTTCCATCCGGCGATGGAGGAGCCGTCGAACATCAGGCCGTCTTCCCAGGCATCGGCGCCCATCTGGGAAACGTCCATGGTGAGATGCTGCATCTTGCCGCGCGGATCGGTGAAGCGGAGGTCGACATACTTCACATCCTTGTCCTTGATCATCTTGAGAACGGCGGCTGCGTCCATAGGCTTCGTCATGGTGTCCCTCTTAGGTCCGTGGTCAGTTTGATTAGAGTGCGTCTGGGCCGGACTCGCCGGTCCTGATGCGGATCGCTTGCTCGACGGTGGAGATGAAAATCTTGCCGTCGCCGATGCGCCCGGTGCGGGCGGCGGTTTGGATCGCCTCCACGGCTTTGTCGACCAGCTCGTCGGCGAGCACGATTTCGATTTTCACCTTGGGCAGGAAGTCCACCACATATTCAGCGCCCCGGTAGAGTTCGGTGTGGCCCTTCTGGCGTCCGAAGCCCTTGGCCTCGGTCACCGTGATGCCCTGCAGACCAACTTCCTGCAGCGCCTCCTTCACCTCGTCCAGCTTGAACGGTTTGATGATGGCTTCGATTTTTTTCATCTACCTCGACCCCGCACTCATGCGCGTTAACTTTTGCAGGGCCTGTGCCAGTTGTGAATTTGAATAACTACAATGGGTTAGCAGCCAAGCTGGGAGTTAACATGACAGACTATCGCACAATAAATGGGCAATTGCCCTGTTTTTAATCTAGCGATCGATGGGCCGCATCTTGCGGATCGGCGCTGAAAAAGCGGCATGCTCCTTTGCATCAACTGGCTTGTGCTTGCGCGTCTGGGTCGGCGGATCGTCGCTGCTTGAGGTGGCGGGCCGCCAGGCCGTGCTTGGACGGAAGGGCCGCGGCACAAACCCGCCGCCGCAATTGGGGCAAACATTGCCGAGAACGCTCTCGACGCAAGCCGCACAGAACGTGCACTCATAGGAACAGATCATCGCCTCCCCAGAATGAGGCGGCAATGGCTTTGCGCAATTCTCGCAGATGGGTCTCAGTTCCAGCATGGCTTTCTCCGAACCCGGCAGCCTATCATCGCCGCAATCGCGCAAACAGGCCAGTTGCCGCTAGCCCCGGCGATCCAGAAAATTCATGGGAGGAGTGCATGTATCTCGAGAAGTTCAGGCTTGATGGCAAGGTGGCGGTGGTGACTGGGGCCGCGCGCGCATCGGCTTTGCGACGGCCGATGCCTTGAGCGAGGCCGGGGCAACCGTCGTCATCACCGATATGGACGAAACGGCGGCGAAGACCGCAAGCGAAAAGTTGACCGCCATGGGGCGAAAGGCCGATTGCCACAAGCTCGATGTCACCGACCCCCGCGCCGTCGAAGCCGCGCAGGCAGCGATTGCGAAGAAGCACAAGCGCGTGGACATTCTCGTCAACAACGCCGGCATCGCCATTTCCTTCAAGCCGGCCGAAACCATGGACGACGCCACCTGGAACAAAGTGATCGACGTCAACCTGAACGGCGTCTTCTGGTGCTGCCGCGCTTTCGGCAAGACCATGCTGGAGCAGGGCGGGGGCTCGATCGTCAATGTCGGCTCGATGTCGGCCGAGATCGTGAACTACCCGCAGGAGCAGGCAAACTACAATGCCTCGAAAGCCGGCGTGCATCATTTGACCCGCTCGCTCGCCGCCGAATGGGCCACCCGCAAGGTGCGCGTCAATGCCGTCGCCCCCACCTACATCGAAACCGATCTCACCCGCGAGGTCGCCATGGATCCCGAAATCCGCAAGCACTGGATCGAAGGCACCCCCATGGAGCGCATGGGCCAGCCCTCGGAGATCGCTTCGGTGATCCTCTTCCTCGCCAGCGACGCCGCGAGCTTGATGACGGGCTCCATCGTGCTGGCGGATGGGGGGTATACCTGTTGGTAGTTGACATTTTTACATTTTCTGCCAGATTTAACAATTATGGCAGAAGATCAGAAAGTGACAACACACGGCTTCGATGAGGAGCCATCGCGTTTCAAGCTCGAGCTGCCAAAGCCTGAGGAGAAGTGGCGCCTCACCGTCGGCAAGGACGGCCGCGTGGTCATCCCCGCCGCCGCTAGGGCACGGATGGAACTCGGAACAGACGGTCTCGTCATTGCGCGGATCGTCGATGGCGAGTTGCGGCTGATGTCGCCTCTCGCGGGCATGCGGAGGGCGCAAGAAATCGCCATGAAATACAAGGTGCCAGGGCAGTCGGTCGTCGATGAGTTGATCGCGGAGCGCCGCGCCGCCGCAGCGAAAGGCGACTGACGCTTGCAAGCCGTCGCCGACAGCTCCGCAATTCTCGCATTCTTGTTCGACGAGCCAGGCGGCTCACTTGTTAAACAGTACGCGGGCAGGCTCTTCGTCAGTAGTGTGAACCTCGCCGAAGTTGCATCGAAGTTCTCGGAGCAGGGATTTAGCGAAAGCGCGGCTGAGGAAGCAATCGCGGTGTTAGCCCTCGAAGTCGTTGCCTTCGATACGGTGCAGGCATTGGCTTGCGGGAAACTCCGCGCGGCCACGATGTCGGCTGGCCTCTCTATCGGCGACAGGGCATGTATTGTGCTCGGAATCATCAAGGGTTTGCCGGTTCTAACTGCCGATCGCGTATGGGCCAAGATTGAGACCGGCGCAAAGATCGAATTCATCAGGTGAGGGGCCAATGACCAAGCACAAGATCGCGATGTTGACTGCGGGAGGGCTCGCCCCCTGCCTTTCGGCGGCGGTTGGCTTCCTCATCGACGAATACACGAAGAAGATGCCCAAGGCCCCGATCATTGGCTACCGCAACGGCTATATGGGCCTGCTCAAGGGCTGGTCCATCCCCGTCACCAAGGAAGTGCGGAAACACGCGCTGGTTCTCACCCGGCATGGCGGCAGCCCGATCGGCAATTCGCGCGTCAAGCTCACCAATGTAAAGGACTGCGTGAAGCGCGGCCTTGTCAAGGAAGGCCAGAACCCGCTGCATGTGGCGGCCGAGCAATTGGTGAAGGACGGCATCACCATCCTCCACACAATCGGCGGCGACGACACCAATATCACAGCCGCCGATCTCGCCGCCTATCTCGCAAGCAACAATTACAATCTGACCGTCGTGGGCCTGCCCAAGACAATCGACAATGACGTCGTGCCGATCAAGCAGACGCTGGGGGCGGCGACGGCGGCGGAGCAGGGCGCCATCTTCTGGGAGAACTCGGTCAACGAGCAGAGCACCAATCCGCGCATGCTCTTGATCCACGAAGTCATGGGCCGCCACTGCGGCTGGCTCACCGCGGCAACCGCCGAAGTCTATCGCAAGCGCCTCAAGAAGCTGAAGTTCCTGCCCGGTTTCGGCCTGCCCATGGCCTACAAGGACATCGACGCCATCTACGTGCCCGAAATCGCCATCGATCTCGAAGCCGAAGCCGCGCGCTTGAAGAAAGTGATGGATGAGGAAGACTGCGTGACCATCTTCCTGAGCGAAGGCGCGGGTGTTGAAGACATCGTCGCCGAAATGCGCGAGCGCGGCGAGGAACCCGAGCGCGACGCCTTCGGCCACGTGAAGATCGACAAGATCAATCCTGGCGCATGGTTCGCCAAACGCTTCGCCGACATGGTGAAGGCGGAAAAGGTGCTGGTGCAGAAGTCAGGCTACTTCGCCCGCTCGGCAAAGGCCAACAAGGAAGACCTCGTCCTCATCAAGACCATGTGCAAAGCCGCCGTGAAGAATGCGCTTGCAAGCACGTCCGGCGTCATCGGCCACGACGAAGAGAAAAAGGGCGCACCCCTGCGCGCCATCGAATTCCCCAGGATCAAGGGCGGCAAGGCGTTCGATGTGAAACAGAAATGGTTCGGCGTGCTGCTCAAGGACATTGGTCAGCCGATGGGGAAGGCGGCGGAGGGGAAGGGGCATTGAGCGGGAAGAAATGTCTGCGGGCGCGGAGAGCTGGAACAACAAAGAGATTGCATCATGTTTGGCTGCCTTGACCGGTAAAGGCAACGACGCAGAGTACGCTGCAATTGGACGGTTAAGAGTGATTGCTGGCGAAGAAGTGCCAATGTTGCTAGCAGAACATTATCATAGGGCCAAGCACCGCGGTACACGGTGCTCGTGTTTGTTTTTTAGTTTCAGGGCAGCAAAGACCAGCGAACACGCAAAAGACTGGCATTGGCGGCGGTTCTTGATAAGTCCAAAGCTGTTAGGTACCGGGCTTGCCAACTCCTGGCCTACGCGCAGGATAGAAAACTGCTCCCGGCAATGGAGCAGTTATCCAAGCAGGTCGCAGCCGACTCGATAGAGGATCTCAATGCAGCTTTGGACGCTGTGGCCAATCAGAACCAGCATTGGTTTCTTGACCGAACTCACAGCGGAAAAGTGTTTATGAATATGTTCGGGATGTCGGATTGACGGTTCGGTGTTAGCCCGGATATCTCACAGTCGCCATATCGGGCGTGCGAGACGCGGAGGTGGGTTGTCTTTGGCCGTGGTTTGGCATGGTGGCGGGTGGTTTGGGCTTGGCGCTGGCATGGGCGGGCATCGTCGCTT
>JAAURV010000142.1 GCA_012032065.1 Hyphomicrobiales bacterium | reverse complement strand
AAGGCCATTCACGCGTGGGGACGACAAGCGCCACAGGACCTTGGCAGCATTCGCATTCCGGTTCTGCTGGCCAACGGAGACAACGACATCATGGTGCCAACTGTCAACACCCATGACATGGCGCGCCGGCTCCCCAATTCGCAATCGGTTATCTACGCCGATGCCGGCCATGGCGGGATATTTCAAAACCACAGTGACTTCGTGACGAAGGCTCTTGCCTTCCTCGGACCTTAAACACCTCTTCCAACTTGAATTCGGAGAAAGCCCATGAAGGCGTTCGTCGTCGATAAATATAAAAAGAAAGCCGCTTTGCGCCTTGCCGACATGCCAGAACCCTCATTGGGTGCCGATGATATACTGGTGCAAGTTCATGCCGCCAGCGTCAACCCTCTGGATGGCAAAATACGCGATGGCGCGTTCAAGCTGTTTCTACCCTACCGTACACCATTCATTTTGGGTCACGATGTCGCGGGAACCGTTGTCGAGGTTGGCAACAATGTCAGACGCTTCAAGGTGGGGGACGCTGTCTATGCGCGGCCACGTGACCATCGCATTGGTACTTTTGCAGAATTTATCGCCATCCGTGAATCGGATGTCGCCTTGAAGCCCAACAATCTGAACATGGCGGAGGCAGCCTCCATCCCGCTGGTCGGCTTGACGGCGTGGCAGGCCCTGGTTGAGGTCGGCAATGTGAAGCCTGGTCAGAAGGTTTTCATTCAGGCTGGATCAGGCGGTGTTGGCACTATTGCAATCCAGCTTGCCAAGCATTTGGGTGCATTTGTCGCCACCACTGTCAGCACGGGCAACGTTGAGATGGTCAAAAAACTCGGCGCTGATCTGGTGATTGACTACAAGACGCGGGATTTCGAGAAGGTGCTGTCGGGATATGATTTGGTGCTAAACAGCCAGGACACCAAGACGCTGGACAAATCTCTGAACGTGCTCAAGCCGGGCGGCAAGGCCATTTCCATTTCTGGTCCACCCGATCCTGCTTTCGCGAAGAAACTTGGCATGAACCCATTCTTCAAACTGGTGATGCGGTTGCTGAGCCGTGGAATCCGGAAAAAGGCAAAGCGACTTGGTTCAAGCTACGCGTTCCTCTTCATGCGCGCACAGGGTCAACAGCTGAGCGAAATTACTTCCCTGATTGAGTCCGGCGCAATTCGGCCTGTGATCGACAGGGTGTTCCCATTTGAGAAAACCGGAGATGCGCTGGCTTATGTCGAGACCGGGCGCGCAAGGGGTAAAGTTGTCATCACGATTGAAAGTCATACCAAGTAACAGCGTTGACAAACTTTTTATGTCGCACTGGAACATTTGCGATCCCGCATTTTCACGCCTTTCCCAATTGAGCTTCAGCCATGTGTCAGCTAGATTGGCCCCATGAAAGACGACACGCTGCCGCCAAAGGCGGGAGGCAGGATTTTTGCCGTTGCCCCGATGATGGAATGGACGGATTGGCATGGTGGCTTCGCCACGAGAGGCCATTGATTGCTTCACAGCGGTTCTGTGCCGGAAGGCGAGGCTGTCAATGCTTTGAGCCCTCTTGGGGCGCGAACCCGCAGGGCCTTGGCATTGATAGCCTTGCTTCCGGTGCAATCATGAGAAAAGCAATCGGTGAAGCAAGCTCTCGCTGGTTCCACTTAAGCCGGAACCGCTCTAAGGCATGCCGTTGCGCTTCCAGACCTCGGCGATCCTGGGCCGCGCCGCCACGCGGTCATAGTGCGTTTTGAGATTGGGATGTTTGGCAAAGACCGCCGGCACGTCCGCGGCCCAGCTCACCAGCATCGGTGCATAGATATCGGCTGCCGAGAAGTCTTCACCCAGGAAGAACGGTTCCTCTCCCAAGCCATTGGAAAGAATCTCGAACTCGCGATCCATATCGGCAATCGCCTTGGTCTTGATGCCGGGCGCATGCGAAACATCCGTCGAATAGCGCTCGGGATAATACATCCGCAGATCGCTCATATAGAGCGCCGTCGCCATGAACAGCAGCCACTTCAGAAACCGTGGCCGCCTTGGCGACTCGGGCTTTGGAGCAAAACCATAAAGGTCCGCCAGATAGATCATCATGGCGGCGCTCTCGGTCATGATCGCGCCATCCTCGAGTTGAAGTGCAGGCACTTGGCCAAGCGGGTTGATCTTCAAAAAACTCTCCGGGGCCGGCTTCTTGACCTCCACCATCTCGAAAGGAACGCCGGCTTCCGCCAAAAGCGCCTCGATGGCCGCGGAACCCGCCCCGGCGCGCGCGTAGAGCTTCATCATGCTGTCGTCCTATTGCTGCACTGTGGCCATAGGCTATAGGGATGCCTATGAAAATGCCAAGCCCGGCTCAAAGTCCTCATTTCACGCCGCGCAAGATTCGTTTCTCCTATTCGACCGCCGATCAGCCGCCCTTGCAGCGCGCGGTCATCAAGACCATCGAGAAGTTCGGCGGCCAGCACAAGCTGAAGCGTCTTTACGATCTGCATCAGAAGAGCCCGCGCGAAGGCGAGAGTTTCTTCGAAGCCGCCATCCGCCTGCTGAAGCTGCGGGTCAACTACGGCCATCAAGCGCTTGAAGCGACTCCCAAAACCGGGCCAGTGTTGTTCATCTCCAATCATCCCTATGGCGTGCTCGATGGCATCACGCTGACCTGGCTCGCGATGCAGGTGCGGCCCGACGTGAAAGTGCTGGCCAACGACGTGTTGTGCCAAGCGCCTGAGGCAACCGCCAATCTTCTGCCCGTTGCCTTTGCACCCACCCGTGAAGCGCGGGAAACCAACGTCAAGTCTCGCCTCTCCGCGCAAAGCTGGCTGCGAGAGGGCGGTGCGGTGGGGATATTCCCGGGAGGAGGCGTGTCAACGTCGGAGCGCGCCTTTAGAGGACCCGCCGTCGATCTGCCTTGGGCGCGCTTCACCGCCAAGCTCATCCGCATGTCGAAGGCAACCGTGGTGCCGGTCTATTTCGATGGCCAGAACAGCCGCTTGTTCCAACTCGTCAGCCACATGAGCTTGACGCTACGCCTCTCGCTCGTCTTCCGCGAAACCGCGCGCAGGATCGGCACCGAACTCAATGTCGTCGTGGGTAAACCCATTCCCTACTCCGAGATCGGGCACCTGGAAGACCGGAACGAGCTGATCATGGAACTGCGCAAGCGCACCTACGATTTGGCGCCCAATGGAGGTGCGTCGCGCAAGCTTCACCTGCGCCAGGCGCGGATCAAGGGATCGGCTCAGGACTAAAGCAGGAAATCGTTGGCGGTGAGCGCCAGCAGTCCGGTCAGCTCGACCTGAAAGTCCGCCACGCGGTTGCCGTCCAGATCGCCTTCGATCAGGGTGATCGTTCCGGACTGAACGAAGTGCAACTGGCCGGCAACCCCGCCAAAGGCGTCGCTGCCGATGAACGAGAATGCATCGTCACCGCCGCCGCTGACGGCGTCGATGGCGGTGAAGACGAGCTTGTCCTGATTGACGATGAAGTCCGCGATGCGGTCCCGAAGCGATCCGTTGCCGGCGTGGGTGGCGGCTCCGTATACGAAGCTGTCGGCTCCCGCTCCGCCATAGAGATAGTCCTTGCCGAGGCTGCCGTTGAAAGTGTCGTTGGCCGATCAATCCGTAGAGGTACTCGCTTGCGTTTCCGCCGGTGAAGTAATCGTTCCCGCTGTTCGATCCAAAATAGCGCTCGATCGAGACGAAGCTGTCGCCGGAAGCGCCTCCGGTGAACGTGCCGGTCACGAGGTTGATGTCGACCGCGACGCCGAAGCGGTAGTCCGCGGTGTCGATCCCGTTGCCGCCTTGCAGGCTGTCGCTGCCTGTTCCGCCGTCGAGTATATCGTTGCCATCCCCGCCAAGGATCGTGTCGTTGCCGGCATTTGCCTTCAACAGGTTGGCGAGCGCGTTGCCGGTGATCGTGTCATTGCCCGAGCCGCCCGTGGCGTTTTCGATGAAGCAATTGAAGGCGATGGCAATGTTCATGGTCATGCCATCGCAGTCGGAGTAAGCGCCGGCATTGAGATTGATGCGCGAAGCTGTCGAAAAGCCCGAGAGATTCAGGGTGTCGATCCCGCCCGCGTCCCAGATCGTCAGCACCGGATGGGCATTCGCGGCGAAGTTATAGACGCTCCGGTCGGCATTCGAGCCGAAGCCGTAAATCGTGTTGCCTGTCCGCGTGGTGGTTTCGACGCCATAGAGCGCCTGGATCGCCAGCACATCGTGCAGCATTGGCGTCTGAGGCGAGTAGGACTGGTTGTTCGCGGCAATCCAATCGGCGCCGGTGTTCGAGGCGCTGAAATAGGACATCACCGTGTATTGAATAGAGTCCTGCTGATAGAGCGCGTTGGCTGCGTATGTTGCTCCCGGAGGATAGTCGTTCGGATGGTCGAGGCCCAGCGCATGGCCAATCTCGTGCACGTAGGTGTTGAAGCCCCACTTGCCGACGGTGGGAGTTACGAGATCGTTGGTGCCGTAAGTCGAGTTGTAGGTCGGATTGAGCCAGATCGATCCTGCCCCGCTCCAGCCGCCGGGGTAATAGGCGTGGGCATAACCGATATCGGTCGTGGTGTTCTGAAAGGTAATTTGCGTGGCGCCGGCCGACTCGGCGAAATCGACGGCCGCAAGGTCATCCCACAGCGACATGGCGAGCCGCGCCGCAACTTTCTGAGATTCGGCAAATGCCGAAAATCCCGGGCCTTCGCCCGAGGCAGCCCATGAAGGCGCGGATGAGGGGAAACCGTAAGTCACCGTTGGCGTGGTCCAGGACACGCCGGCGCGCAGTAAATTGTCGGTAATCTGCTGTTCAGTCCAACTGGCAGGCATGCAAATTTCCCCAAGCCGCGAATCTTTGTGCTATGTACCATCCGCCCGTTTCC
Organism: Hyphomicrobiales bacterium; assembly: GCA_012032065.1. Classification (GTDB taxonomy): domain Bacteria; phylum Pseudomonadota; class Alphaproteobacteria; order Rhizobiales; family Aestuariivirgaceae; genus Aestuariivirga. Next base: position 2,788 of record JAAURV010000142.1, on the reverse strand, counting down.
ATGCTGTCACCAAAATGAGTCAAAATGTAGCGTTGCGACTCGTGGGGGTGTTCGGCGATAGATGAAGCTGGCGTGCGAGGGGCTCCGTGCCATGATCAAACATCTGAGTGCTTTGCTGTTTTCGGCATTGCTGGCGATGGGCGCCACAAGCGCAAGCCATGCCGCATGCGAGGCGGAAGGTTTCGTCACAGACGCGGGCAAGGCCTTTATGGGCGCCGCAAGAAGCCGTTCCGCCGCGGCATTTTCGGGCGCGGCGTCACGTTACGCGGACCTCAATGCCATCGCGCTCTTCGCGCTTGGAGCCAACAGATCCAGCCTGCCGAAATCCCGGCAGGCCGAGTATGTGGCGCTCACCCGCGCCTTCATTGGCAAGGTGCTGGCGAAAAATGCCGGGCGCTTCCGCGCGTCCGGCATCAGCGTTGTAAGCTGCAGCGGCTCGGCAAAGGCCCTGACCGTCAATACCCGGCTATCGGGCGGGCAGAAACTCGTGTTCAAGCTGTACAAGACCCGCGGCGGATATCGTGTCCGCGATGTGAGCGTGTCGTCAGTGTGGCTGGCGCAGCAGTTGCGAACCACTTTCGCGAGTGTGCTGCGCAAGAATGGCGGCGACATCGACGCGCTGTTCAATTATCTGCGCGGATAAATTTCACTTCACGGCAAGAATGAAGAGCCGCGGAAAGCGGAACAACACCTTTCCGTCCCGAGCCACGGGATAGTGAGCGGCGAGGCTGGCCTTATAGGCGTCGAGATAGTCCGCTCGCTGATCATCAGCGAGCCGATCGAGGTATGGACGCAACCCTGTCGAGGCCACAAAATCCACAATTCCTTGAATGCCTTGGACGGGGTGATTGTAGATCGAATGCCAGATATCGAGAACCGAACAGAGAGGGCGCAAGAGATCGTAGTAACCTGTTGGCGGCAAGATGTCCGAGCGCGCGCCCGATGAAGCCTTGAGAATGTCGCGCCACGGCCCCTGCTCCGCCGCCTCTTGCATCAGAGAGTGGCTCGGTTCGCCGAGATTATCCGGCATTTGAACAGCAAGAACCCCACCGGGCCTAAGCCCCGCAAGAAGCCGCGCCAAGACAGAGGGATGATCGGGCACCCACTGGAAGACGGCATTGGCGAAGATCAGATCGGCCTCGGGCTGCGGCACGAAAGACGCCACATCCGCTTCAATGAATCGAGCCTCGGGCAACGCAGCCCGTGCCTGGGAGAGCATCGCCGGCGAATTGTCGGCGCCAGTAATGCGCGCGCCAGGAAACGCAGCGCGGAGCAACGCCGTGGAATTTCCGGGGCCACAGCCGAGATCGCAGACGATCTTCGGATCGCGAACCGGAATGCGCGAGATGAGATCGAGCGCGGGCCGTGCCCGCTCATTGGCAAAGGCAAGGTATTCGGCCGGTCTCCAATCAGGCATGGCCCCTGCTCAGCTTGACGCCTTGGCGCGCGACGCGTGCGACATCACGCGAAGGCTCGCCGGGCTTATCGCGAAGCTCACCGGATTGTCGAGATGCACGATTTCGCCATCGATGGAACTCAGAAGCTTCCGCTTTCTCCGCCGTGGCGAATGGCTGCGCGAACGTTTCCGGATTGTGAGCGCCATGGCGGTGTGCTTCTCGATTGCCTCGTTCGCGTCGATCCGGTTGGCGAGATAATCCCGTGCCAGGCGGAACAGCATGCGAAGCGAGAACTCCGAAAGGATGTAGTAGCCAAGCTGCCCGCTGCTGAGTGTCCGCGGCAGCGAAACATTGCTCTGCGCGCCCAAAGGGTTGTTGCTGACAATCAGCAGCGGCGCCTTCACTCGCTGGGCCTTGCCATCGGCATCGACGTCGACGCGCACCGACTTCGGATTGGCCGCGACGATCAGCAGCGCCCGGAAACCCGTCAGCATCTTGGTCAGCCGCGAGCTGTATCCGATGCGCTCGCGGATTCTCGCCATGCGCGGCTGGAGGCCAAACGACACCTGATGCAGAAACACGCGGCCATTGACGGTGCCGACATCGATCTCCTCGATATGCGCGGCGGAAAGCTGGTCAAGCGCCTCATCGAGCCTCGAAGAAAAGCCAAGCGCCTGTACGAACAGGTTCATCGTGCCGAGCGGCAACGCGCCGAGGATAATGCTCGTGCCCGAAAGCAATCCCGCCGCGGAGGAGATCGTGCCGTCGCCGCCGCCGGCGATGATGACATCGTACTCGCCCGAGTCTCGCGCGCGTTCGATCCGCCGCGTGGCGTCTCCTTCGATGAGTTCGACGTCAAGCCGCGAGAATGCCTTGCCAAGCCTCTCTTCCACGAGCGCCTTCACCGCCTCGGCGCCGCGCGAGCGAACCGTTCCGGACTTCCGATTGACCAGCACCAGTGCGCGCGAGGGCCTGGGCGCGCCGCGGTTCGCTTTCGGAGATCGTCGCGTTGATGATTTGCGGCTGGCCATGGTTCCTCTGCTTCGCCATCTATGTATCTCATTGGGCGATTCAAGGCATATGGGGATAAGTGGCGGCCGCGCTTGCGTTTCGGAAGCAGCAGTCTTCAACTGTTCCGATGGTGAACCTGCACGAAAGCTGGCTGAAACCGCTGCAGGCGGAATTCGACGCCCCCTACATGGCGGCGTTGAAGTCGTTTCTGGTGGCGGAACGGGATGCCGGCAAACGCATCTTCCCCAAAGGGGCGGAATGGTTTCACGCCCTCGACGCAACGCCGCTCGACGATGTGCGCGTGCGCAAGGCGCTCAACCTCGCCATCGACCGCGAGGCGATCCGCGGCTCGATCCTCAGCCCGGACGTGGTGGCGGCGA
>JAAURV010000141.1 GCA_012032065.1 Hyphomicrobiales bacterium | reverse complement strand
ATCAATCCGCGCATATCCGGCGCCTCGCCGCTCACCAACCTCATCACCTCCACCTATGGCGGCTGCCCGATCTACATGTTCCACATGCTCGAATTCATGGGCGTGCCGTGGGAACTCGATCTCGATGACGTCCAGAAACGCTGGGCCGAATTCGACAACTGGAGCCAACTCATCTTGAAGTACCCCGTCGACCGCGTGGAGATGATCACCAAGGCTCCCTCCTCCGGCATCTGGCGCATGGGCGATGACGGCAAGATCGCGCTCACCCGCAAATCGATCGACTGGTTTCTGGTCTCGGGCGAGGACGAGGCCTTCTATCTCCGTGTCTACACCGCGGGCGACTACCGCTACCACGGCGCCGATCTCGGCATTCTCGTCTCGCGTGGCCGCTTCCAGACGGATGACCGCAAGCTCACGGATCGCGCCAAGCGCTGGGTCGCGGCCATCAACGCGCAGTTCGAGGCGATCCCCGTGTCGGGTTCCGCCGCGCCCACGCCTCCGCCGGCCGACTCAACCAACAAGATGTTTTGATCATGAGTTCTCTCGAAGCCCACATGAGCGCCGCCGCGACATTGCCGAATGATGCGCGCGCAACACTTGTGGGCCGCATCTGGTCTCCGGCCCATGGCGGACCTTGCGTGGCGCGGATTATTGGCGGCGAAGCCGAAGACATCACCGAAACCTTCCCGACCATGCGCGATCTTTGCGAGATGGATGATCCGGCTGCAGCGGTTCACGCCTCCAAGGGCGAACCGGTAGCTCCGCTCGTCGAAATCCTCGCCAACACGCCAACGGCGGCGCGCAATCTTTCAAAACCCTGGCTCTTGCCGCCGGTCGATCTGCAAGCCTTGAAGGCGGCTGGCGTCACCTTTGCGATTTCCATGTTGGAGCGCGTGATTGAGGAGCGCGCGCGCGGCAATCCTGCCGCCGCCGAAGAAATCCGCAAGAGCATCCGCGATCTCATCGGCGACGATCTCTCGAAGCTGAAGCCAGGTTCAGCCGAAGCAATGAACTTGAAGCAGGTGCTGATCGCAAAAGGCGTGTGGTCGCAATATCTCGAAGTCGGCATCGGCCCCGACGCTGAAATCTTCACCAAGTCGCAGCCGATGAGTGCGGTTGGCCATGGAATGGACGCCGGCCTCAATCCCGTGTCCAACTGGAGCAATCCCGAGCCGGAAGTCGTGATCGTCGTTGCCTCAACCGGCAAGATCGTCGGTGCGATGCTGGGCAACGATGTGAACCTGCGTGATGTCGAAGGCCGCTCGGCGCTGCTCCTCAGCAAGGCCAAGGACAACAATGCGAGTTGCGCGCTCGGCCCCTTCATCCGGTTATTCGATGAGCATTTCTCGCTCGATCATGTGCGCAAGATGCAGCTCTCGCTGAAAGTGGAGGGCCCGGAAGGCTACGTGCTGGAGGGCGGTTCCAATATGGCCAAGATCAGCCGCGATCCCGCTGATCTGGCGAGCCAGATGCTGAACCGCGATCATCAGTACCCTGACGGCGCCGTCCTCTTCCTCGGAACCCTCTTCGCCCCCGTGGCCGACCGTGAGGTCAAGGGTCAGGGCTTCACCCACAAAATCGGCGATGTGGTCACCGTCTCGGCCCCGGAATTGGGCGCACTCACCAACGTAATGAGACGAACCGATGAAGCCGCGCCCTGGACCTACGGCACCAGCCACCTGCTCCGCTATCTTGCTGGCCGCGGGCTTCTCTGACTACTTCACGAAACTCCGGCGCACCGGCAGTGTCGCCACATTGGCAGGCGGCGCCTGTTCGCCGCGGCGCGGCGTGGCGAGGGGGCCGAGGCTTTCGAGATAGCTTGTGTCAAAACCCTTCTGGTAGACCGGAAACTCTGCTGGCCGGTCGCGGAAACTCTTCGCCATCTGTCCAAGCCCGCGAAGCCCGCGCTCACGCGAGCGCCGCACCTGTTCGAGATCGATTTCAATGGGAACGATCTGCTCCGTCGCATCGCAGCGGTGCAGCACCCTGCCCGCCGGATCGAACACGCAGGACTGTCCGTTGCCGCCGGCACCCAATCCGTTGAAGTCGAAGATGTAGGACTGCATCATCGCCGAGGTGGCGTGGCTGATGGCGATATCGACATCGCGGTCGATCGTATGCGTCATCACCGGATGCAGGATCACGTCGACTCCATCGGCGGTGAGTTGCCGCGAGGTTTCCGGAAACCAGATGTCGTAACAGTTGAGAATGCCGAACTTGCCGACGCCTTCGATCTCCCACGAGAAGAACTCGCTCCCCGCCTGCACGCCCTCCTCCAAGGGCCGGAACGGAAACATCTTGCGATACCGGCCGATCACCTCGCCGCCGGGATCGATGATCGACGTCGTATTGTAGATGCCGCCATCGCGCCGCTCATACATCGAGCCGTTGATGAGCCAGATCTTGTGCTGCCGCGCCATCTCCTGAAACGCCGCCTCGGAAGTGCCGGGCAAAGGCTGCGCATGCTGAAGCAACGGGCCGTAGACCGCCAGCTCGGAAAACATCACCATCTGCACCCAGGGATAAAGATGCATGGTGAGATCGACCCGGTGCTTCATGGCGTCGATATTCGACCCATGGTTCAGATGCATCTGGATCCCGGCAATGGCAAACGGCGTCATGATATCCTTTTCAGCCCGGAATGGGCCAACTCCCCATTATATGGGGATTCGAGCCAGTACTTCCAGAATGCCATGCTCAAGGCAAATCGCTGGTTAGCGGCGGGATAGCGTAGCAGTTACAATGGCTTGGGCATTACTTTCCAGGGCGTCCCGTGCCATTTTGCCACTCCACGCCGCGATGGCGCCGACGATAATGCTGATCATTCAAGTCCTTCACGAATTTCTTCGAGTGTTAGGCTTGGAACCACGCCTTTCACTCGCGCGCGAACTTCACGAGAGGCCGCAACCCGCTCTTCTGGGGTGAATGGAGTACTTCCTTGCATGTTTCTCTCTTCGGGACCAACCCAGTCAAGGTTTCCAATCCGCAAGCCGGACCACGCTACGCGCATGCGAAGGGAACCTTTTGACCTTTCGCAAGAAGTGCTCGTCCGTTGTCACGAACTGAACGCGACGGCTTTCCGCCAGCGCAAGGTAGTAGCAATCATATGCCGGATGCGCCAGTTCAAGACAGTACGCCATCGCGCGGTGGCGCAGAGTTGTCGCAGGCACAAGCTCGGCGAACCAGCGTGGCAGAAACTCAAGTCCGTCCAGCGCGCGCTCAACCCGGTCTTCCCGCTCGCGAATGTTGGAAAAGAACGCATTCGTGACTTCAACGATGATGAAGTCGGGAGCTATGAGTGGAACGCCGCTGCGCAACAGTCGTTCGGCGTTTTCCGAATGTGGAGACGCAATAGTCCAATGGACGGCGACATTCGCATCGACAACAATCGTCATGCAATATCGAACTTCTTCTCGATCTCGAAGAACTCGTCGTCTCGCCCGGAACGGATCGCGGATCGCGTATCCCAGTCTTCCGTTTCAAACGCAGCCCTAAGCCGGCGCGAAATCGCAACCTTCTCGTCAGCCGTCAACGGCGCCGCTCCCGTCAACAAATCACGCAAAAACTGCTCCAATGAAACGCCGGCATGCTCCGCTCGCCGCTTCAACCGAGCGATCACATCATCGTCCAGATTTCTAATTAGGACTTGGCCCATTCAAAATTTCCTTCATGATATCAAAATTGATAGCATAACCTGAGAGCAATGGCAAGCTGTTAAAATAGCTCAAAAATCCTGCACGTCCACAACCCCCTGGATCGCCTTGATCGCGCCCGTAATGCGGGGGCGAGGATGAGCGTGATGCAGCACGTCTCTCGCGCGTTCATGCAATCTGTTGATTGAAACTCCGGCCCCGGATGGCAGGCAACCACAAAGGCTGCTTTTTGTCTTCTCGGCATAAACTGATATACCCTTGTCAATAAATGTCGAAGCCAAGTTTGGAGCAAGCAAAAGTGTCAAATTTGCAAGAACGAAACCCGGCAGTCGTGCCTGTACCAACGCTGTTGAGGTGCGAAACCGGTTCCCCTGACCCGCTTCTCATACAGACCGAAGGCGACGCCTATCTCACATTCTCTTTGTATGAAGAAAGAGAACGAGGTGCCATCCGCTTTAAGCGGTGCCAAAGCGCAAAGTTCGGATACCCGAACAACGAGGCGCTTTCGGGCCATCCCCTCTATAGATTTGGCTTAATCCTCTACGATCTTCAACTGGTGAGAAATTCGCCTTGGCTGGAAGAGATCAAGAAGATGAACAGGGTTCACCGTAGTCACGATGACTCCTTGCACCCACACCTCAATCACTATGTATTCCCGCTGCACGACAGCACGTTCGAATGCATCGCGGCGTCGCATGATGAACTGAAAATCCCGGAGCACATGGACTTGTCGATCGCAAACCTGGAGGCTCAGTTCGCGATATTGGGACGCTGACTCAACGCCTCAAAAATCCTGCACATCCACCACACCCTGGATCGCCTTGATCGCACCCTTGATCTGCGGCGTAACGGTGAACTTGGTGCCGAGCGCCACTTCCACTTCGCGGCCCTTGTCCATCAGCATGATGAGGCGGACCGGTGCCCTGCCGCCGTTGGTCAACCGCTGCGCAATCGAGTCGATGGGCTTCGCGTCGCGCACGAACACCTTGAGGCCGGTCACGATCGCGGCGGCGGCTTTGTCGAGCACTTCGACGCCGCCGATCCGGAGTTTCACGTCCTCGCCTTCGACATCCGCCTCGACGCGCACCAGGACCGATTTGCCAGGTTCCAGCAGCTCCCGCGCCGCCATTAGCGTGTCGGAAAAGCACACTGCCTCGAACTGGCCTGAAGGATCGGAGAAGCCGATGAAGGCGAACTTGTTGCCGGATTTCGAGCGCCGCTCCTGCTTGTGAGTGATAGTGCCGGCGAGCTTTGCCGCCGTCGCTCCTTGCGTCACGGCCTTCTCGCGGAATGCCGCATAGGTCGATACGCCGATCTTGGCGAGCGGTCCCATATATTCGTCGAGCGGATGGCCCGAGAGATAGAAGCCCACGGCCTCGAATTCCTGAGCGAGTTTGTCCAAAGGCAGCCAGGCATCGCGGTTGGGAAACACGATGTCCTCGGCGGCGGCCCCCGCCCCTCCGCCGAAGAGATCGTCCTGCCCCGCTTCTACGGCCTCCGCCGTGCGGCTCGCGGTGGCTAGGATGGTCTCGACGCCCGCCAGAAGCTGCGCCCGGTTCGGGTTCAACTCGTCGAACGCCCCCGCCTTGATCAGACTTTCCAGCGCCCGCTTGTTGAACTGATGCGGATCGATCCGCCTGGCGAAATCGCCGAGCGAGGTAAACCGCCCGCCCTCCGCGCGCACTGCCACGACATGCGCAATGGCGCTGGCCCCCACGTTCTTCAAAGCAGCGAGCGAATAGACGATCTGCCCGTCCCGCACCTGAAAGTCGACGCCGCTGGCATTGATCGAGGGCGGCACCACCTTGACGCCTGCGCTCTGCGCCTCGCGGCGGAACAGCATGAGTTTGTCGGTATTGCCCATGTCCAGCGTCATCGACGCCGCGAGGAATTCGACCGCATGGTTGGCCTTGAGCCACGCCGTCTGATACGCCACCACGCCATAGGCTGCGGAGTGCGACTTATTGAATCCGTAACCCGCGAATTTCGCCACAAGCTCGAAGATATTGCCGGCCTGCCCCGGATCGATGCCCTTGGCGACAGCGCCTTGCACGAAGCGGCCCTTCTGCGCGTCCATCTCGGACTTGATCTTCTTTCCCATGGCGCGGCGCAGGAGATCGGCTTCGCCCAGCGAATAGCCGGACAAGACCTGCGCGATCTGCATCACCTGTTCCTGATAGACCATGATGCCGTAGGTCTCTTTCAGGATCGGCTCCAAGAGCGGATGCAAATAATCCGGCTCCTCATCGCCCTTCTTGCAGGCGATGAAGCGCGGGATATTGTCCATGGGGCCGGGGCGATAGAGCGCGTTTATGGCGATGATGTCTTCAACACGGTCCGCATGCATCTTGCGCAGCACGTCGCGCATGCCGGAACTTTCCAGCTGGAACACGCCCACCGTGTCGCCGCGCCCTAGCATGTCGTAAGTTTTCTTGTCGTCGTAAGGCACTTTGTCGATGTCGAAGTCAGGCAGCCGTTCGCGGATCAGATTCTGCGCCTTGTCGATCACGGTGAGCGTCTTGAGACCCAGGAAGTCGAACTTAACCAGGCCCGCTTTTTCGACATATTTCATGTTGAACTGCGTGGCAGGCAGCGTAGAGCGCGGGTCGCGGTAAAGCGGCACCAGTTCTTCAAGCGGCCTGTCGCCGATCACGACGCCTGCGGCATGCGTGGACGCGTTGCGATAGAGACCCTCGAGCTTGAGCGCGATCTCGAAGAGATTGCGCACCGTCGGATCCTTGTCGCGCTCGTCCTGAAGCCGTGGCTCGCCTTCGATCGCTTGCGCCAGCGTCACCGGATTGGCCGGATTGTTGGGGATCATCTTGGACAGGCGATCCACATGGCCGTATGGCATCTGCAGCACGCGGCCCACATCGCGCGTCACCATGCGCGCCTGCAATTTGCCGAAGGTGATGATCTGCGCCACCCGGTCGCGCCCGTGGCGCTCCTGCACGTATGAGATCACCTCGTCGCGCCGGTCCTGGCAGAAGTCGATGTCGAAGTCGGGCATCGACACGCGCTCGGGGTTGAGAAAGCGCTCGAACAGCAGATTGAAGCGGAAAGGATCGAGATCGGTGATGGTGAGCGCATAGGCGACGAGCGAACCGGCCCCCGAACCGCGCCCCGGCCCAACCGGAATGCCGCTCGCCCGCGCGAAGCCGATGAAATCGGCGACGATCAGGAAGTAGCCGGGGAACTGCATCTTCACGATCACGTCGAGCTCGAAATCGAGCCGCTTGCGGTAGTCTTCTTCGAGAACGCCCTCCACAAGCCCGCGAAGCCGCAAGCGTTCGTCAAGGCCCTCATGCGCTTGACGGCGCAACTCCTCGCCTTCGTCGCCTTCCGCGAAACGCGGCAGGATGGGTTTTCGCTCCCGCACCCGGAACGCGCAACGCTGGGCGATCTCGATGGTGTTCTCGATCGCTTCCGGAATGTCGGCGAAGAGCGCCGCCATCTCGGCCTGCGACTTGAAGTAATGCTCGGGCGTCAAGCGCCGCCGTTCCTGAGCCGCCAGCACCTCGCCTTCGGCGATACAGATCAGCGCATCATGCGCCGCATAATCGTCGGGCTTGGCGAAATAGGGCTGGTTGGTCGCCACCAGCGGAATGCCAAGCTCATGGGCCAGTTCCACAAGCCCCGGCTCGGCATTGCGCTCTTCGTCCTGACCGTGACGCTGCAGTTCCGCATAGAGCCGGTCGCCGAACAGCGCCTGAAGCCGATGCAGCCTCTGCCGCGCCACGCCGAAGCGAGCCTCGACCAGCGCTTCGTTGATCGGCCCGGCGGCGCCAGTGAGGCAGATCAAGCCTGCACTCTGCGCCTCCAGCTTGGCCCATGGCACATGCGGCTCGCTGTTGTCCGGCGCTTCGAGATAGGCCGCACTCGAAAGCCGCATCAGATTGCGGTAACCGGTCTCGTCCTTGGCCAGGAGAACAAGCGATGGAAAACGCCGCAAACCCTGTTGCGGGCGCATGCCATTTTCCGGCGGCGCATCCTCGAGGTCGACCTTTAGCGTGCAG
>JAAURV010000140.1 GCA_012032065.1 Hyphomicrobiales bacterium | reverse complement strand
CGAGTATGTCTATGGCTCTGAATTCGCCGACACGATCACCGGCACGGATGCCGTCAACCGCCTGGTGGGCGGCGGCGGCAACGACACGCTTGACGGCGCAGGCGGCAACGATATCCTTCTCGGCGGGCTTGGCGCCGATACACTCATCGGCGGTGTTGGCACGCAGGATGCGGCGAGCTATCAAGATGCAACGTCAGGTGTTGCGCTCAGCTTGACGGGCGGTGGCACTGGAGGCGAAGCGACAGGCGACACCTTCTCGGGCATCGAGTATGTCTATGGCTCAGACTTCTCGGACTCGATCACTGGCGATGCGGCAGTCAATCGCCTCGTGGGCGGCATCGGTAATGACTCGCTTAGTGGCGGCGATGGCAACGACGTTTTGATTGGCGGTCTTGAAGCTGACACGCTGATTGGCGGCGCGGGCACGCAAGATGCCGCGAGTTATCAGTATGCTGAAGAAGGGGTGAACCTCAGTCTCGCAACCGGCGGCATTGGCGGTGAAGCCGTTGGCGATACGTTCTCTGGAGTCGAGTTCGTCTATGGTTCTGCTTACGGCGATACGATTGCTGGCGATGGCTCCGTTAACCGCCTCGTTGGCGGTGCAGGCAACGACAGCTGAGTGGTGCTGGCGGCAACGATTATCTGATTGGTGGACTGGGCGCCGATACAATGACGGGCGGCGCGGGCGCCGATGTCTACCAACTTGAAACTGGCGCAGGCCATGATGTGATCGCCGACTTCTGGGCCGGTACCGGCATGACTGACCGGCTCCAGTTCCTTGGCGGTCAATTCGCCGGCTTCTCGGCCATGCTCGCCAATGCGGCGGAAACCGGTTCAAGCGTGGTGATCACCATCGACGCGTCAAACTCGGTCACATTGGAAGGTGTCTCGATATCCCAACTCGTGGCCGATGACTTCCTTTTCGGTTAGCGAGCCCCCTACTCCATAATCGCCTGCTTCAAATCGCCGGTCAGATCGTTCACATCCTCAAGCCCCACGGAAATCCGCAGCATTCCGTCGGTGATCCCCATCATCGCGCGGGCTTCGGGGCCGATGTTGCGGTGGGTGGTGGAGGCGGGGTGGGTCATTAGGGACTTGGTGTCGCCGAGATTGTTGGAGATGTCGATGATGCCGAGGCTTCGGAGAACGTCGAAGGCGCGGGGCTTGCCGCCTTCGACTTCGAAGGTGACCATCGTTCCGCCCATCCGCATCTGGGCGCGGGCGAGCTTCGCCTGCGGGTGACTGTCGAGATGGGGGTAGAGCACGCGGGAGACGCCGGGCATGGCCGCCAACGCTTCCGCCACCGCGCGCGCGGCTTCCGATTGCGCCTCGACGCGCAACTTCATGGTCTCGAGGCCTTTCAAGAGCACCCAGGCATTGAAGGGCGAGATCGATGGGCCGGTGTGGCGGAGGAAGGGCTTGAGCTTCTCTTCCTTGAACGCCTTGGTCGAGACGATGGCGCCGCCCAAGACACGGCCCTGCCCGTCCATGTGCTTGGTGCCGGAATAGACGATCACATCGGCGCCGTAGTTGAGCGGCCGCTGCAGGATGGGGGTTGCAAAGATATTGTCCACCACGACGAGTGCGCCGGCCGTCTTCGCGATCTCGCACACGCCGGCGAGATCGATGACTTCGAGGCCGGGATTGGACGGGGTTTCGAGGAACACGCACTTCGTGTCCTTGGTGATCGCCTCGCGCCAGCCTTTCATGTCCTGCCCGTCCACCAGCGTGGTCTTGATGCCGAAGCGTGGCAGGATGCTCGTGACGATCTGATAACACGAGCCGAACAGGGCTTTGGAGGAAACGAGATGATCGCCGGCCTTCAGATTGCAGGCAAGTGCCCCAAAGACCGCCGCCATGCCAGAGGCAACCGCATAGCAGGCCTCCGCCCCTTCGAGCAGCGCGAGGCGCTCCTCGAACATGGTGACGGTAGGATTGCCATATCGCCCGTAGACGTAGCCATCATCCTCGCCGGCGAAACGTTTCTCGGCGGTTTCGGGCTCGTCGTAGACGAAGCCGGAATTGAGATAGAGCGCTTCCGCGGTCTCGCCATGCGGCGACCGGTCAAGCCCGCCGCGCACCAGCTTGGTGGCGTCGCCCCAGCGCGCCGGATTGATGTCCTTGGCCTTCTTCTTCATCAGCTCTGCATCCAGGGAAGTTTCGCGGCTTTCCATCCGCCGACGCTGCCGCGGTGACCGTTGGCGTCCTTGTCGCCCTCGAAGCCTTCAGCCACGTTCCAGCAATTGGAATAGCCCGCGTTGGTGAGCGCCGAAGCGGCCGAGGCCGATCGCGCGCCCGAGCGGCAGATGCAGAGGATTTCGGTATCTTTCGGAAGGCCCAGGGCCTCCACCTCCTCGACGAAGCGCGGATGGATGTTCATGGCCGGAAACACCTGCCAGGAGATGCGCACCAGCCGCTCGACGGCGGGCACGCCCACGAAGGTCCATTCGGGCTGAGTGCGCGTGTCGATCAGCACGGCCGAAGGATTGTTCTGCAGCCGCTTGAAGGCTTCCGCCGGCAGGATGTCGCCTTGATGCATCGAAATATCCGTTCGTTGTCGCGAACGTAACTAGTCGATACGGGGTGAGCCTGCAAAAGGAAAATGCCGCTGGCCTTGGGATCAACCGGAACTAGCCGGAAACTCGATCACGGAATTTCCCGACACGGCATCGGTGAGGCCGAGGCCGCCGCCCAGATCCTCGAGCGTGTGCCGGAAGGAATCGAGCATGGAAATCATCCGTGGCCTCGCCGCGGCGATCCGGCCGAAATCGTCCCAGCAGCCGACGAAACAGTAGCTGCGCTCGCCCGTCTTCACCAGCCCGCCGCCGCGAAAGCCGTCGAACCCGGTCTCCACCCGATGGGCATCCTCGAAGGCCTTTTCCTGGCCCGGCTTCACCTTGAAACGCACGATGTTATAGGCCGTCATGATCGGCTCCCTTGTTTTGGCGCTCCCGGACGGGGCAAACATACACCAACGCCAAGAGTGAGTCTTTGGCTCGGAGGTTGAGAAACGCTGGTTCTTCACCCGCCTCAACGCGCAGGCTAGAACGGCTCCCTTCTTGTGGAGCCATCTCATGTCGAAATCCCTTCCCGCCCGCGCCGATGTTGCGATTGTCGGTGGCGGCATCGTCGGCGCGTCGATCGCTTATCATCTGACCAAGATCGGCATCGCCAATGTGGTGCTGCTGGAGCGGAAGCAGCTCACCAGCGGCACGACGTGGCATGCGGCCGGGCTGGTGGGGCAGTTGCGCGCCTCGCGCAACCTCACCGAACTGGCGAAATACACGACGGGGCTCTTTGAAGGACTCGAGAAGGAGACAGGTCAAGCCACAGGCTTCAAGCAGAACGGCTCCATCTCCATCGCATTGACCGAAGGGCGTTTCGAAGAGTTGAAACGCGGCGCCTCGATGGCGAAGAACTTTGGTCTCGAGGTGGACGTGATCTCGACCGCCGAGATCAAGGCACGCGTGCCGCACTACAATATGGATGGCGTTACCGGCGGCGTGTTTCTGCCGAAGGACGGGCAGGTCAACCCCATCGATGTGACGCAAGCGTTGGCCGCGGGCGCCCGCTCGCGCGGCGGCAAGGTGTTCGAGAATGCGAAAGTCATCCGCATTCTTGTGAAAGATGGCAAGGCGGTGGGCGTTGAAACCGCCGACGGCACGATCGAAGCCGACAGGGTTGTCATCGCGTCAGGCATGTGGTCGCGCGAGTTGGGGCGCTCGATTGGCGTCAACATTCCGCTTCATGCCTGCGAGCACTTCTACATCGTCTCGGAGCCCATCGCGGATTTGGCGCGCAACATGCCCGTCGTGCGCGTTCCGGATGAGTGCACCTATTACAAGGAAGACGCAGGCAAGCTGATGGTCGGCGCCTTCGAGCCCAAGGCCAAGCCCTGGGGCGGCGGCGGCATCGACGAGGAGCACGCCTTCGTGACGCTGCCCGAGGACATGGATCACTTCGAGCCGATCCTGGCTTCCGCAATCGCCCGCGTGCCGCTGCTCGAAACGGCGGGCATTCAGCTGTTCTTCAATGGTCCGGAAAGTTTCACGCCGGATGTGCGCTACTATCTGGGCGAAGCCCCGGAAGTGAAGAATGTCTATGTGGCAACCGGCTTCAACTCGATCGGAATCCAATCGGCGGGCGGCGCGGGGCTGGTGCTGTCGCAGTGGATCAAGAACGGCCATCCGCCGATGGATGTGAACGGCATCGACATTCGCCGCATCCATCCGTTTCAGTCGAACAAGAGTTATCTGCGCGAGCGCGTGTCGGAAAGCCTGGGTCTTCTCTACGCCATGCACTGGCCCTACCGTCAGGCGGAGACGGCGCGCGGCGTCAGGCGTTCGCCAATTCATCCGTACACGAAGGATTTGGGCGCGGTCTTCGGCGAGGTGAACGGATGGGAGCGCCCGAACTGGTATGCGCGGGATGGCGTTGCACCGGAGTACGGATATTCGTATGGCCGCCAGAATTGGTGGCCCTGCGCGGACTACGAAGCCAAACAGCTCATGACCGGTTGCGCCTTCTTTGATCAGGCGAGTTTTGCGAAGTACATTGTGGAAGGCAAGGACGCGCTCGCGGTTCTAAACCGCGTCTCGACCGCGGAGATGGATGTTGCGGAGGGGCGTGTGGTCTACACCCAGTGGTGCAATGAGCGCGGCGGCATCGAAGCCGATTTGACCGTGACGCGGCTTGGCGGGGATCGCTTCATGGTGGTGACAGGCGCCGTGCCCCAGACCCGCGACTTGGCGTGGCTCAAGCGCCATGCGGAAGGAAAGGCTTGCGTTGCCGTCGATGTCACTTCGGGCCTACCGATGATCGCGGTGATGGGTCCGAAATCGCGGGCACTTTTGGAGAAGCTCTCCGGCGACGATCTCTCCAATGCCGCATTTCCCTTCGGCACATCGCAGGAAATCGAGATCGGCTTCGCGCGGGTGCGGGCGAGCCGCATCACCTACGTGGGCGAACTCGGCTGGGAGCTTTATATCCCCGCGGAGTTTGCCGCCCATGTTTTCGAAACCCTGTGGGCTGCCGGCAAGGCGTTCGGCCTCACTCCTGCGGGCATGCACACGATGAACAACTGCCGCATGGAAAAGGCCTACCGCCATTGGGGCCACGACATGTCGGACGAAGAAACGCCGCTGGAAGCGGGATTGGGGTTCACGATTGCATGGGGGAAGAAGGGCGGCTTCATCGGCAAAGAGGCTCTGGAAAAGCACCGCGCCAAGCCGGTGCGGGAAAACGATTGGTATGCCTGGCGCTCGAAGACAACTCGGAGTCCGCGCCGATGATCTATCACGAAGAACCAGTCTACCGGAACGGCGTAATCGCCGGCGCCACCACCTCCGGCGCCTGGGGCCATCGGGTTAATCGCTCATTGGGCCTGGCCTATGTGAAGAACGCCGATGGCGTTACCAAGGAGTGGATCGAGACTGGCAAGTGGGAAGTCGAACTGGCCTGGAAACGCTATCCGGCAAAAGTTCAGCTGCAGAGCTTCTATGATCCGAAGGGTGAGCGGATTAAGGCCTAATCGCTGGAAGCCGTCTCCCATTGTCATCGAACTCCTTGATCGAATCCGCATGAACTTCGATACGATCCCGCTTCCGCAACAGCCGGGCTTGCGCAGGGGTGATCAGTGAAAAGTGCGGTGCGTCATCAATTTCTCCGGCCATGTCCCAGCAATCGGTTTCGCAAGTGATCCAGAAGGCAGGATCGTAAACGCCGATGTTGAACGGCTTCGACACGCGGCGGAGCGATTTTCCGGGGCCCAGCACATATTCGTGGAAATAGCTCATCGCCAGTTCGCGGGGGTTTTTGTAGATTGGATCGCGCCAGCGCAGCCAGATGGAGTTGCTTTTCGAGATGGCGCCCCAATAGCGCCCTGCCCTGAACAGCGCCAGCACGTGGTCGTCATCGCCATGGGCCTGGAAATCCATGAGCAGCGCGGGCTTCCCATGCAGCATGAGCGCACAGGCCGCAATGAAGGCGCCTTCGATGCAATGGCAGCAGTTCTTCGCCAGCGCGGTTCGCACCGAATGGCAGGTGTCGCCATCGGGTTCGGCGTTGCTTGGCATGGCGGTTATGAAGTCCTGAATATCCTCGGGCCGCCGCAGCTTGCGGAAGACCGCGGTTTCGTCTCTCGTGAGTCCGATGTCGCGGGCGAGTTCCCGGTCGAAGGCCATGCGGCTTAGAGGCCGCCGTCCGAATGGCTGACGGTGTAATCGCGCCGCGCCGAGAGGATGGAGACGGAATAGCCCGCCACAACGTCGATCAGCGCCATGATGGTGAGCATGAGGAAAGTGGCGTTGCCGCAGCCCGGAAGCAGCAGGAAGGCGATGAGCGCGCCGATGAAGGTGGCGGTGGAGAGCATGTGATCGGCGATCGTTCCGGAGGAGAGCCGCGCAGCCTTGAGGATTTCGAGGAACAAGCCGAAAAGGCCGGCAATCAGGAAGAAGGAACCGGCGTCGAGAAACAATTCGTCGGCCGAGGGCAGCACACCGTTCCAGACGGTAGAAAGTGGGTCGATCATGCCGCCGAGAACCGCCAGAAGAATATAAGCCAGGATCACGATGGCAAGGAACGGAATGGACAGGATCAAGCGCATGAGAAGTCTCCCCTCGCCTTTCAATAGGCGGGAACGGGCGATTCCCGCAAAGCTGCCATCAGAAATTGTTCTTTATTCCGAACGGGCGAAGGGATAAATAGAACGCGTCATAAGGAGGCTCCCATGGCTCTGCAACTGGGCGACATCGCCCCCGATTTCGAAGCCGACACCACCGAAGGCAAGCTCAAGTTCCACGATTACATCGATGGCTCCTGGGCGGTGCTCGTCTCTCACCCCAAGGATTTCACTCCCGTCTGCACCACGGAGCTCGGCTCCATGGCCAAGCTCAAGCACGAATTCGACAAGCGCGGCGTGAAGTTGATCGGCATTTCCGTCGACAGCGTCGACGATCACAACCGCTGGAAACAGGATATCAAGGACGTGACCGGCGCGTCGGTGAACTATCCCATGATCGGCGACAGCAACCTCACTGTCGCCAAACTCTACGGCATGATCCATCCCAACGCGTCGGGCGACGCCAAAGGCCGCACCGCCGCCGACAACGCCACGGTACGCAACGTCTTCATCGTGGGGCCCGACAAGAAGGTCAAGCTGATCCTCACCTACCCCATGAGCACCGGCCGCAACTTCGCTGAGATATTGCGCGTGATCGACTCGCTGCAGCTCACCGCGACGAAATCGGTTGCGACACCCGCCGACTGGAAACAGGGCGAGGACGTGATCATCCTGGCCTCGGTTTCGGACGAAGCGGCCAAGGAGAAATTCCCGGAGGGCTGGAAGACGCTGAAACCTTATCTGCGGCTAGTGCCGCAGCCGGGGAAGTGAGGGAGTAGAGTCGTGATGGCGGCCATGGCGTCGTGAGTTGCGATCACCACTTTCAGCGGTCATATCAACCACACAACCCTCGTGGTGAGGTGCATCGCGGGACGCGATGCCTCGAACCACGGCAGCGAGTCCGGGCGGCGAATTCATCGCTTGTGGCCGTGCTTCGAGGCTCAGCCTGCGGCTGAGCGCCTCAGCACGAGGTTCATTGGGAAATAGAGTGCGGCGCTTTTGCGCTTCTTCACCACCATTGCGTCGCTTGCCATGTCCCCGCGGCCTGTTCGATCGCGGCGGCGCCGCGGAAGAGGGTTTCTTCGTCGAAGGGCTTGCCGATGAGCT
>JAAURV010000139.1 GCA_012032065.1 Hyphomicrobiales bacterium | reverse complement strand
GATAGATTTTGAGCGCCAGCGGTTGGTCGATGGGCGGCAATCCGGATTTTGGAATGGCAGGCTTTGGCTTCGCAGGTGGAGCCGGCTTGGCGGGTTCGGACTTCGGCGCCGGCTTGGCCTCTGCTTTCTTCGCCGCAGTTCTGGCTCAAAACATGAAAATGCCCATAAGCTTTCCGCGTTGCAGCCGTTGCTCTTGCCTCACCGATGCCATGAACCGCAAGTCCCCGTTCGCGGCGAAAACCGCAAGCTGGGCAAAGTCCGCATCGCTCGACGCGATCACAAGGATATCGACACTTTGTCTCTGCATCAGCGAGACCGCATCGATGGTCAGCGCGAAGTCGCTGGCATTCGCCTTGTTCGCCCAGGGCGGGGTCATCACCGGCACGATGTGGTGCTCGATCATGGCCTTTTCCCACGTTTTGAGCGAAGACAGGTGGCCAAAACAGCGGGCGATCGCAATCCGGCCGTCAAGCCCGGCGCAGTAGTCGAAAATCTTCTTGGTATCTTTGGCGGACGCATTTTCAGCGTCGATAAAAAGTGCAATTCTGGGGGCGTTGGTTTGCGTCATGGCTGAACTTCCGGAAAGTTACCGTGCATGACTACCATAGCCTTGCTCAAAGACACCATCGCCACTCCGATCGGCGATATGATCCTGCTCGCCCATGACGGGGTATTGGTGCTGCTCGAGTTCGTGGAGGCGAGCGACCGGATCGAGCGCGAGCTCAACCACCGCTTCAAGCACTACGAGCTGATCGGCCACGCCAATCCCTTCGGGCTTTCCGGCAAGGTGCGCGCCTATTACGCCGGGGATTGCTCGGCGGTGGACGATATCGAAACCGATGGCGGAGGAACGCCGTTCCAGCGCCGCGTGTGGCAGGCGCTGCGCGAAATCCCGCTGGGCGAAACGCGGTCCTATGGCGAACTCGCGCAAATGCTGGGCGACAAAAACGCCATGCGCGCCGTGGGTTCCGCCAATCACCGCAATCCCATTTCGGTGGTAGTTCCCTGCCACCGGGTAATCGGCGCGGACGGTTCGATGACCGGCTACGGTGGCGGGCTCACGCGGAAGGAGTGGCTCTTGAAACATGAGGGCGCGCTTCTCCTGTGACCGGCCAGGCTGGACGCGGGCGTCCCCGCAATCCAGCCCTCGCCTGGGGAGGAGGGTTTTGGGTCTGCTCCAAGACCAATTCACAATGTCAAACAGCGGGCTCTTTCGAGATGCTCCGCATGTAGTCCTATTGTAGGAGTGAGTCAAGAACAGAATGTTCAGGCCGATTTTGCCTTGTTTGTCTTGCGGTTACGCAGGATGTGCTGATGGCCGGCATCATAGAGGGCGCTGTCGCGGAAGCTTTCATGGCCAAAAACATGGCCGACCAGCACGAGCGCCGTCCGGGTCAGCTTCGCCGCGCGGACCTTCTTCGCAATGGTCGAAAGTGTACCATGAATGAACTGCTGGTCTGGCCAGCTCACGCGATAGGCCACGATCACCGGGCAGTCCGCCCCGTAGTGCGGTGTAAGCGCACGCTCGACATAACCGAGATTGCGGATCGAGAGATGGACCGCGAGAGTTGCGCGCGAGCGGCCGAGTTCCTCCAGTTCTTCGCCCTTGGGCATGGCTGAGGCTTGCATTGTGGTGCGGGTGAGGATCACGGTCTGCGCCACCTCAGGCAGCGTGAACTCGGTTTTGAGTGCGGCCGCGCTGCCGCGAAGGCCGGGACGCCAGGTGTTACGTCATAGGGAATGCCGAGCTTGTCGAGCCGCCGCATCTGTTCGGCAATTGCTCCGTACAAAGAAGGATCTCCGGAATGCACCCGCGCCACATCGAAGCCTTGGGCATGCGCCACTTCCATTTCGCCGATGATTTCGTCGAGATGAAGCGGAGCCGTGTCGATCACCCGCGCGCCCTGCGGAGCCGCTTTCACAATTTCCTCCGGCACCAGCGAACCGGCGTAGAGGCACACGGGGCAGGACTGGATAATCTTCAGCCCACGGAGCGTTATCAGATCGGCGGCTCCAGGCCCCGCGCCAACGAAATGAACCGTCATGCCTGTCTCTTCTTCGCATAACCGCGCGGCGTATAGGCATAGGTCCGCCCATCGCCGCGCTTGAAGGATTTCGATTGCGAGGAGCCGACGAGAACGACCGTCAGCATGTCGACGTTTGCGGGGTCGAATTCCACGAGCGGAGTGATCGCCACAGATTCCTCGGGCCTCCCCAGATTGCTCGCAACGACCACGGGTGTCGTTTCCGGCCGGTGCTCGCGGAGAATTTCGATGGCGCGGGAAAGCTGGTCTTGCCGCTTCATCGAGCGCGGATTGTAGAAGGCAACAACGAAGTCGCCCATCGCCGCTGCCTCGATCCGCGCCTCGATGGTTTCCCATGGAGTGAGGAGGTCGGAAAGCGAGATGCAGCAGAAATCATGGCCAATCAGCGCCCCCGCCTTTGCCGCTGCCGCTTGAAAGGCCGAAATTCCCGGAACCACATTTACCGCGATCCGGCACGGTGCGAGATCGATCAATTCGTAAACGAGCGCCGCCATCGCATAGATGCCGGCATCGCCCGAGCAGACCAGCGCCACTTGTCTTCCCCGTTTCGCAAGTGTCATCGCTTGCCGGCAGCGGTCTTCCTCCGCGCCGAGCGGAAAGCTGTGGAGGATTTGGCCATCACGGCAATCGGAGGCGAGCTCGAGATAGAGCTGATAGCCGACCCAATCATCCGTGGATTGAAGAATGCGCGTTGCTTCGGGTGAACGGGTGGCCATCGCGCCGGGGCCAAGCCCCACCACATGCACGGTCCCGCGCACGCGGCCTCGCGGTTCAAGAATGGGGGCCGGGGCTTGTGCAATGGCGACGGTTGCGCGTTTGCTCTTGGTCTTGGGAACGATCAATTCGCCATCGGGGCCGGCAGCCGCTAGCGCCGCTGCTTCGGCCACGCTCGGCGTTCCTACTTCCGCGCGCACGATCTCGGACGGTTTCATGACGCGGTAGGACTGAGCATTGAGTTCCTTCGTCGAGAAGAATCGAACGTTTCCCAGTGCTGTGACCGCGGCCTCGTCCTCTTTTAGATCGATGGAAGCATAGTGCGCGATGGCTTCACGAGCCAATCCATGCTCGTCGAAAGTCTCTTCAATCAGTGTACGGAGTTCCTCAGGTTCTACTCCCCGCTCGCAACCGACTCCGACCACAAGTGACCTGGGATGGTAGATGAGTTTGGACGGCCCGCCGCTTTCGGCGGCGACGGTCTCGCGGCGCTCAACCGTCTCTCCGCGCAATGCGGCAACCGTCGCGGATTTGACATCCTGCGAATTGCCAAGAACATATCCGGGCTCAAGTTCCTCAAAGGCCTTTCCAAGCCTCACGTCGCTGGCGGTGGTGATCGCCGCCGTCCCGCCGGTGATCCCGGCAATCTTTCGCGCAAGTTCATTCGCACCATGATGGCCGCCCAGAAGCGGCACGGCGGATGAACCATCTTCGGCGACGGCGACAACCGGCGGCTCGACATGTTTGTCGTTGAGATGGGGAGCAACAGCGCGGATCAGAATTCCGCTGGCGCATAATCCGATGATTGATCGGCTTTCCTTGAACAGCCGGGCGACTTCGAGCCGCGCTTTCACATAAACGACGTCGCCGCCCTTCACGCTTTCGGGCGCGTGGATGATCCCGTCAAGCTCCTGCTTGAGTTTCCGTGCCAGCGGCAATGCCGAAGCCGCGAGAATGAAAATGGCAGGCTTCATGCGCGCACGATGATGGTGGTGAAGTAGGGAAGGGCGTCTTCGACGATCTCGCCCACCTTCCTGATGCGCTGGCCTTCGTGCGTGGCGTTCTCGATGGCTATGGCTTGTGAATAGAGATCGAGGGCAGAGAGAATCGTCTTTACCTTGCCGAAGTGCCGGCCCACTTTGATGATGGCGGCGGACTGCGCGGTCATCAGTTCCTCACGCAGGCGATCGGCAGGCAGCGTGGCGGGAAGAACTTTCAATACATCGTCGCGCATGCAGAGAGGCCGACCCATCTCCGCCGCGGCCGCTGTGATCGACGTAACGCCAGGCACGATAACGGTTGTGAACTTCGACGCCAGCCGCTCGAACACGTAAATGAAGCTGCCATAGAAAAAGGGATCGCCTTCGCAAAGCATCACAACGTCTTGGCCTTGATCGAGTTTCGTGGCGATCCTCTCCGCACTTTCGTCGTATGCCGCCATGGCCGGGGCGCGTTCCACTTTCATCGGAACATCGATGGCCATTTCTTCGACGTCTTCGGCCACGAATGGCGCGGCGATCTTGCGCGCGGTGCTCTCGCCGCCGTTGGCAGACAGATAAGCGATGACCTTGGCCATGGAGACAATTCTCCACGCCTTCACCGTCATCAGTTCCGGATCGCCGGGGCCGACGCCCACGCCGTAGAGCGTTCCCTTGCTCATGGCTTCCGCGCCCGCCATTGCAGCACAGGCATTTTCGGTTTCAGCCCGCGATAGGGTCCGACGCTGGCCAGATGCGAAATTTCGAACCGCACGAGATCGCCGCCGTAGGCCGCCTGAAGATCGATCACGTGCATCTCACCTTCGAGAGTCACGGTGTTCGCGACCATCGCTCCGCCGGGCTTCAGCGCAAGCCACGCCGCTTCGAATACGCCTTCGTCATCCAAGCCTCCCCCGACGAACACGGCGTCCGGTGCCTTCAATCCTTCCAGAGCTGTCGGAGCAGCTCCCGCAACGATCCCGAGGCGAGGGGTTCCAAGCGCATCGGCGTTCGCGGCGATCATCCGCCGGCGTTCCGCATCGGGCTCGATGGCGATGGCCTCGCAGCCACGCGTGCTTCGCATCCATTCGATACCGATGGAACCGCAGCCGGCGCCAACGTCCCAAAGGAGCTGATCGGGAGCAGGCGAGAGCGCCGCAAGCGTTGCCGCGCGCACTTCGCGCTTGGTGACCTTGCCATCGTGTTCGAAGGCTTCATCCGGCAATCCGGGAATGCGCGAGAGAATTTGGGCTTGGGGGCCAGCGATGCAACGGACGGCCAGTGTGTTAAGATCAGACCACTGACGATCCGGCAGCGCATGGGCGATGAATGAGGTGGTCATCTCGGAATCGCCGCCGAGATTTCCAGAACCGTGATTTCGCTTTCGCCGAAGCCGCGTTTCACGAGTCTCCGGCAAGCCTCGGCAATTGTCGATGCATTTTCGGTCAGCGCCAACAGCCGCGCGTCCGGCTGAACGAATGTTTCGAGATTTGCAGCGGGCCTTCCATGAATGGAGAAGCAGTCGCAATCAGGCAAGGACCAGCCCAGCCGCGCCGCTGCAAGCGAGAAGGCGGAAAGATGCGGGATGACCGTCATCTCGGCGAAGGGCACGAACTCCATGAGCTTGCGCGTGACGCCGAAGTTCATGGGATCTCCGGTGGCGAGAATGGCGGTGGCGCGGCCACGAAGTGGCTGGATGCGTTCGATCACGGCGGAGAAGGGCTGCGGCCACTCCTGGCGCTCAGCGGAAAGAGTTGGCAGCTTGTCGAGTAATCGCTTGCTTCCGACGTGATTTCCGCATAGCGCAGCGCTCTTGCGACCGGGCCGAAAGACCGGCCCAGCCGTCCTCGCCCATGCCAACGACCGTCAACCACTTCATGGCGCGGTATCCAGCAAAGCGTTGATCACGGCGGAAGCCATGGCGGAGCCACCTTTGCGCCCGCGAATGGTTGCGAAAGGTATGCCGCGCGAGTCGGCGATCAGCTCCTCCTTGCTTTCGGCGGCACCCACGAAACCAACGGGAAACGCCACGATTGCGGCGGGCTTGGGCGCACCCTCGTCGATGAGTTCGAGAAGCCGGAACAGCGCGGTTGGCGCGTTGCCGATTACCGCGATGTTCCCGGCGAGCATCGGTTTCCAAAGTTCGACCGCGGCGGCGGAGCGCGTGGTCTTGTTGTCGATGCCGAGCTGGCGCGCGCGGGGATCGTTCAGCATACAGACGATTTGCGATCCTTTCGGAACGAGGCGCGGCATGATGCCGTGCTTCACCATTTCGGCATCGACGAGAATATGCGCGCCATTCGTGAGCGCTTTCCTGGCCACCGCAACGAAATCTCCGCTGATGGCGAGATTGTTCACGACATCCGGCATGCCGCAGGCATGGATAACCCGCACAGCGACGGGCTCGGCGTCGGGCGGCAAGTGATCGAAGCGGGCTTCGGCGCGAATCGCAGCAAAGCTCCGCGCGTAGATTTCGCCCGGGTCGCGAAGATACTCGATCACGGCTTCAAGGTCAGCGCGCTCGCGACCGCTGCCGCATTCTTCGTCGTGGGTGCGCTACGGGGCTGGATCCTGCGCCGCTCCATCGTGGCCGCGGGACTCGAGACACTGCTCATCGGCGGCGTGGCAGCCGCACTCGCCTACGCTGCCGGCTATCTCACACGGCAGCTGTATCTTGGGTGAGCAATCCAGATGAGCTGCATATCAGCTAGACGCTACGGGACGCTCGAGGATCGAGCGCAAGTAGCGCGCCAGATCCTCGGCATCGACGTCGACGCGAGCGCCCGCATCACCAAGCGCACCGACGCTGCGGTCGAGGCCTATTCCGGTTTCACCGGCACCTCGCTCCTCACGGTGCTGCGTGGCCTCGATGGGCGCCGCCTCTCTTCATCGAAGGGCTCGCGACTGACTGCGAGAAGGCAGGCTCAGATCGGCGATGGCTGCCAGCAACGCCGCCGTATCCACTGGCTTGCCGAGGAAATGACAAGCGGCAATGGGCGTCTTATGGTACGACGCACCGCAGGCAGGTCACCACTCAGCACCACTCCTGGCACCTCATGGCCCAGCCGCTCACGCAACCGCTGGATCAGATCGAGCCCGGTATTCCCACCATCCAGGTGATAGTCCGCGATGACGATGTCACCGGGCAGGATTCCCAGCAGCAGGACTCTGCCTCGGCCACTGGTTGCAGCGCTCAGAGTCTGATATCCCTCGACCTTGAGGAACAGCTCAGTGGCCATCCTTACCCCTTCATTGTCCTCGACCAGAATCAGTCGCGGCTTGTGAGCTGCGCTGACCGGCGCATGCACTGGCACCAAACCTGGGGCGACTGATGCCGAGAGCATCCGATGCTTGGTGGGGATGTTCAATGCGACCTGTGTCCCCTCTCCCAACTTCGAGCGGATGGTCACCGAGAAACCCAACAGCCTCACCAGCTCCTTGACGATGGCCAGGCCCAAGCCGACGCCCATGCGCTTGGCGCCATGCGTATCCACCTGATAGTACTCATCGAAGATTCGTTCGAGCTTGTCTGCCGGAATACCAATGCCGGAATCCTCGACCGCAATCACCAAGCCCTGAGATTCCAGCGAACACTTCAGCCGCACCCAGCCGCTATCGGTGTACTTCAACGCGTTGCCTACCAGGTTCTGCAGCAGTTGATAGAACAACGTACGGTCCGTCGAGAGCACCTCTACCGCTGCTGCCATTTGCAGATCGAGGTTGCGCGCCCGTGCTAGCGAAGCAAACTCCGAGTGCAACTCCTCGAACAGGTCAGCGACACGCACCTCGCGATTGACGGGCTCGATTGCACCGGACTCGAGTCGGCTGATGTCGAGCAACGCATTCAACAGGCGCGCCATGCTCTCGATGGCCTGTCCTTGTTGCCGCAGCAACTCGCTCATGTCGGTGTGCTGAACCATCCGCAGCAACGTCGCGTTGAGCAGTCTGATCGTCTGCATGGGCTGGCGCAGATCGTGGCTCGCAGTGGCCAGAAACCGGCTCTTGGCACGATTGGCCCGATC
>JAAURV010000138.1 GCA_012032065.1 Hyphomicrobiales bacterium | reverse complement strand
GTGGAAGAGCGGCATGCCCGGCGGGCCGGGAAAACCCTCTGGGCGCACGCGCGCTCTACCTCTTCCGCGACAGCCGCGACACGCTCTACCGCATCCATGGCACCAATGCGCCGCAAAGCATCGGCACCGCGGCGTCCTCGGGCTGCATCCGCATGTTCAACCAGGACGTGGTCGATCTTTATCGGCGGGCGCCGATAGGGACGCGGGTTCTGGTTTATTCAGACCAGGTTTGAGCGCGGCGCACTTGCGCTCGAGCAGGCCGCCGCCGCATCATGCGGAGGATGGCGAACGAGATTTTTCACCGCGACTTCAAACCACAGCCCTTTGGTGGGAGGCGCATGAGCCCAAGCCCCTGCCCGAGATCGACCTGCCGAAGACCACCCGCGTGGCCATCATCGGTGCTGGATATGCCGGCCTGAACGCCGCCCTCGAACTCATCCGCGAAGGTATCGACTGCATCGTGCTCGATGCCCATGAGCCGGGCTTCGGCGGGTCCACCCGCAATGGCGGCATCGTGTCGGGTGGCGTCAATGTCGGGAAGCGCTATCTCGCAAAGGCGATGAGCGAGACCGAGGCCGCGCCCTTCCTCTCCAATGCCTCCGACGCGTTCAGCCACATCGAAAGCGTGATTGCGAAAAACACCATCTCCTGCGGCTGGAGCAAGACCGGCTACTTCCTCGGCGCATGGAGCAAAAGCCACTATGCCGCCATGGACAAGAAAGTGGCGATGCTCAACCGCCATGCCGGATCAGAGGCCAGCCTGGTTCCGCGCGAGCGCCAGCGCGAGCATATTGGCTCGGAGTACTATCACGGCGGCATGCTGATCGGCCGTACCGCGCACCTGCATCCAGCACTTTACTACAGGGGCCTGCTCGATCTCTGCGCGAAGGCGGGCGTGAAGATCGCATCGAAAACGCCCGTTACAAACCTTCGGGAATCCAACTCAGGTTGGACAGTCACTACGCCACGTGGAAGCATCGCCGCCGGCGATGTTGTCATAGCCACGAACGGCTATACTGGCGATGTGACGCCTCAGTTCAAGCGCCGCGTTGTGCCGCTCGGCTCCTACATCATTGCCACCGAGGAACTGCCGCCGGAACTTACTGCGGCTGTCAGCCCCAAGAACCACTCGTTCGCCGACACGCGCCGGGTCCTCACCTACTACCGCCTGTCACCCGATGGAAAACGCCTGATCTTCGGCGGCCGCGCCAAATTCGGCATGACCGACCCGGTCGAAACCGCGCCGATCCTCTACCGCTTCATGGTGGACCGCTTCCCGCAGCTCAAAGGTACAAGGATCACCCATGCCTGGACCGGCAATGTCGCATTCACGCTCGACGAAATGCCGCACATGGGCAAGCTCGACAATCTTCACTACGCGCTCGGCTGCAATGGCTCGGGCATCGCCATGATGAGCTATCTCGGCCATCAATCCGCGCGGAAAATTGTGGGCCGCGCCAATTCCGTTTGCGCCTTCGACCACCCGGAGTTTCCGGATCATCCGCTCTACAACGGTTCGCCATGGTTCGTACCATGGCTGGGGCGCTATTTCCGGGTGCGCGACTGGATCGACCGGCGGTTCAACTGACGAGATGGCACCCGGCCTTGCGGCGGCCTTCGAGGTACTCTTCGATCAGCTGACGATAGCGGATGAGGCCGAAGCTCGGGAAGTGCCCACCATGAACGATGGTGACAGGCAACGTGAGAAGCCGTTCCATCGTTACCGCATAAACCTGCCGATCTGAGTGATAGGCATCGTCGATCAACGGTCCGTCGTAAACGATATCGCCGGATAGAAAGATTCCGGTCTTGCGCTCGAATAGGCCGATGCCGCCTGGCGAGTGACCGGGCGTGTGGATCACTTGGAAAGCCCTGTCGCCGAGATCAATCACGTCACCTTCCGTCAGAAGCTGGTGCGCTGGTGCGGGCAAGACGTGATAGCGTGATGTCTCCCAGCCATCCGGAGGTTGGATAAACATGTCATCGGTCGCATAGGGGTCGGCCAACGTGAGCCGGTTCTGCGGATGGGCAAGGATATCGGCCTCTCCCGCATGAATGCAGCGGCGCGGGAATTCGTGATGGCAGCCGATATGATCGAAATGCGCATGGCTGGCGATGCAAACGACATCGCGCTCCCGGGTCAGGGCCACATGGCGCCGCAAGCTGAAATGGCCGAGCCCGGTATCGAACAACAGGTCGCGATCCCTGCCCCGCACATGCCACATGTTGCAGCGGAAAAATGGCTTGATCCACGGCTCGTGAATGAGAGTCACGTCATCGGAAAAGCGGATCGTTTCATACCAGTCTTCGGCCTTGATCATGACGGAAGCTCGATCATCCGCGCCGCGTCACATGCAAGTCCAACCTCATCGCCGATGGCAATGGCAACGTCTGCTGGCAGCCTGACCAGAAACAGGGTTTCCTTACCTTGTGCGGCTACCCGCTTGAAACTGCCCTGGTAGGTGACATCGACAATCCTGGCCCGCCCCAGATTGCCTTCGCCAGCCACAAGCGAGATATGCTCCGGCCTGATTGCCCGGTTGCCGATGATCGTGCTTTCGCCCATGAATGTGGCGGCAAATCGTGTTGCCGGCCGCGTGTAGACTTTCTCCGGCGTCCCCTCATCCTCGATTCGGCCCTTGTTCATGACCACGAGATGATCGGCCAATGCCATCGCCTCTTCCTGGTCATGCGTCACATGCACAAATGCGGTGCCCACCCGTTTCTGAATCGCCTTCAATTCGTCCTGCATCTGGCGCCGGAGCTTGAGATCGAGCGCTCCCAAGGGCTCGTCAAGCAGCAGGACCTTGGGCTCCACCACGAGCGCGCGAGCAAGGGCCACCCGTTGCCGCTGGCCGCCCGAGAGCTGATGCGGTTTCCGGTCGAAAGCCTCGGCCAGACCCACGACGGCAAGCATTTCGCGAGCCTTCTCGCGCCGCGGCGCCGCTGCCATTCCGCGCATAAGCAAGCCGAACGCAACGTTATTGCCCACTGTCATATGCGGGAACAGTGCATAGTCCTGAAACACCGTCGTCGTCGGGCGCCTGGCCGGCGGCACATGCGTGCAGTCTTCCCCGCCTATCAGCACGCGTCCCGAGGTGGGCTCTTGAAATCCGCCCAATACCGAAAGCAGCGTGGTCTTTCCCGACCCCGATGGACCGAGCAGCACGGTGTAGCTCCCTGGAGATACGGTGAGGGACACATCATCAAGTGCCAGGGTGGAACCAAAGCGCACCGAGACTTTCTCGACGACCACGGTTTCGCTCATGCGACGCGCTTCCGGAAGGCCACGATTTCGAACACGATAGCGAGCACGATCGAAACTCCGAACACCAATGATCCCGCCGCATTGGTTTTTGGGTTGAGCCCGGCCCGCAGCATGTTCCAGATTTCGACAGGCAGGGTCGTATCGAAACGCGTGAGCAGGAACGAGATGATGAACTCGTCCCAGGAAAAAGTGAAGGCGAGGAAGAAGCTGGCAAACAGTGCCGGCCACAGCATCGGTGCGGTCACGAGGGTCAACACGCGCAGCTCGCCTGCCCCAAGGTCGCGCGCGGCGCGCTCGATATTGGCCTGATGCGCGCCCATCTGGCTGTAGATGATGGCGAAGCACAGCGGCAGATTGATCACGATATGGCCGATCCCGGCGGCGAACAGTGACCTTGGAAGGCCCGCCAAGTTGAACATCACTAGAAGCCCCATGCCAATGATGAGATAACTCACGGTGAGCGGCAGCGTAATGATGCCGCGGATCATGGCCGAAGCAGGCAGCCAAAATCGTGCGAGTGCCCATGCGGAGAGAAACCCCATGATCGTTGCCAGCGCCGAGGTGATAAAGGCAACGAGAAGAGAGTTGACGAGGCCGTCCGTCAGGCGCTGATCGCTCAACACCGCTCCATACCAGCGCAGCGACGGGCCGTTGAAGGGCGGAATGGGAA
Organism: Hyphomicrobiales bacterium; assembly: GCA_012032065.1. Taxonomy (GTDB): domain Bacteria; phylum Pseudomonadota; class Alphaproteobacteria; order Rhizobiales; family Aestuariivirgaceae; genus Aestuariivirga. The sequence goes on along the minus strand of JAAURV010000138.1, from coordinate 3,834 downwards.
ACAACGTTCCCTGAAACGAGAACAGCACGAGCACCGCGACGGGCAGAAAGATGAAGCCGTAAATCAGCGCGGCGTAAACGGCCGAGACAATCCGCGCCATCATGTTCTCTCGATCTTGAGCCAGCGCGCCGACGCGAGATAAGCGATCGTGACCACCGCCATCAGAATGACCGACAGTGCCGAGGCGGACGAGAAATCGCCGCGCCGCCCGATCTGCATCATGATGAGCTGCGGCAGGAGGAGTTCGTTGTTGCCGCCGAGGATTTGCGGCGTGATGTAGTCGCCGATGGCGAGAACGAAGGTCAAGAACGCGCCCACCATGATCCCCGGCAGCGTCAACGGCAGGATGATGTGAATGAAGGCACTGACCGGCCCCGCTCCCAGATCAGCCGCGGCTTTGCGATAGTTCGGCGGAAGCTGCTTGAGGTTGGCGTAGATCGTCAGAGTCAGGAGCATCACGAAGAAATGCACGAAGCCGATCACAGTTGCCGCGCGCGAATTGGCAAGCTGCACGGGGGCACTCAGCATGCCGCTCCCCATCAGCATTTGATTGATGACACCGTTCTCCGCCAGCACCAAAAGCCAGCTGTAGGAGCGCACGACATAGGAGGTCCAGAACGGCAGCACCGCCAGCATCAGCGCCAGTCTCTGCCATCGTTCCGGCACCACATTGGCGAGGATCCATGCGAAGGGATAAGCCAGGAGTATGGAGACAGCGGTGACGATTGCCGTCACTTCCAGTGAGTTGACCAACGCCCGCCAGTAGCTCGGATTGCCAAAGAACTGCGCATAGTTCTCAAAACCGAAGCCTTCGCCGCCCTTTGGAAACAGGCTGAGGACCGCCATACCCAGGAATGGCAGAACGAAAAACAACAGCGTAAAAAGAAGGGCCGGCGTTACGCAGAACCAGCCCGTCGAGTTTTTCGGAAGCCCGGTCACTGCGCCTGCAGAACCTCGGTCCACATATCCTGCATTTTCTTGTCCAGCGCCTCATCGGGTGCGGGATAGCCTTGGGCACGCTTCAAGAATTCCGGCTGCTCGGCAAAGCGCAGGATCGCTTTTTGCTCTTCGTTCAGCGCCGCCTTGGTGTTGGCAGGCATGCCCCAATAGCAGGCGGATGTCGCAAGCCGCGCCTGGCCTTCCGGGCTCATCACATACTGGATGAATTTGAACGCCAGGTCCTTGTTCTTCGAGTCCTTGAACATGGCGAGCGACTGCGACCACAGCACGGCACCTTCTTTCGGAATCGAGAAGTCGAGATCGGGGTTTTCCTTGGCGATGCCGGCCGTCACCCATTCGCCGCCGCCCACCAGCACATCCGCCTCGCCGGTCGCCAACGCCGTCTGGCTGGCCACCACATCGGTGACCGCCTTGGCATTGGCCTTCATCTTGAGCAGCGTTTCCTTGATCGCGGGAAGATCGGCTTCGGTCAGCTCCGCGGTCTTCTTGCCGATGGCCATCGCCGCCATGCCGATCACCGGAAGGTAATAGTCGTAGATGGCGATGCGGCCCTTGTATTTGTCGCCGGTGAGCGAAGCGAGGGTCTGCATGTCGGCGGGGTCGGCCTTGGCCTTGTTGAAGCCGATGGTGTTGTAGCCGAATTTCTCGGTGATGCCGTAGCGCTTGCCGTCCGCTTTGGTGAAGGCATCCATGGTCACTTCCGGAAAGAGATCGGCCACCGGCAACTGATCTTCGGCCAGCGGTTCGAACAGCCCCCGTTCCACGCCGCGCCGCACGTCGATCGAGTCGATCACCATCACGTCCCAGTCCCCCGGCTGCGATTGCTCGACGATGGCGAGCCCCGCGCCCGTGCCTTCGAATTCCTTCACATTCACCTTGACGCCATTCGCCTCTTCGAAGGGCTTCAGCAGATTGGGATCGGAATGATCGCACCAGACGAGCGCGTTCAGCTCCTGAGCCGGCGAAACGCCGGCCATCGCCAGCATGAGAACGGATGCGGCGGCAGCCCGGCGCAGAATGGCTTTGAATGACATGATCGATCTCCCTCTGATCGGCCCATGCAATCCAATTCCGATGGACTTGTAAAGCGTTGTCGGAAACGTCGCGTCAGCTTCGTGCGCAGCGGGCCTGCATTTTCCACCGGCTGCCTTCATAGGCGGGCGAGCCCTGCAATCTGCCGGTTTGACCATCCGGACAGGCGAAATAGCGCAGCGATGACGTGGCGACCGCCACCGCATCCTTCTGCTGTTTCGGCCCCATGCCGGAGACGCGCATGTCGAACACGCCCTGGCTTTCGAGGTAGCTGTAATCGAGCTGATAGGTCTTGCCGTTGTAGAAGATCGGCTCCGAGCGCGATTTGGTTTGCACCACTTGCGGGCCGCCCTTGTTGACCTTGACCTCAGGTTTGTTGGCGCAAGCCGCGAGACCCAAAGCGAGCGCCATCAGCAGATATTTCTTCATAAAACCTCGATTCCCGCGGCCCTTATGAAGGTCAATCCTCGACCATTCAAGTGCGGCATCGTATAGAGCGCGGCATGTCCTTCGATCCCGCACGCCTGCTATCGCCGAGAACCGCCCTTGCCGATGAAGGCGCCATCATCCGCATGGCGCAGAAGTCGCGAGATCTGCGCGCCAAGGGCCGTGATGTTGTAAGCCTTACCGTGGGCGAACCCGATTTCGATACGCCTGCCTTCATCCAGCACGCCGCCACCAAGGCCATGGCCGAGGGCTTCACGCACTACTCACCCGTCGCCGGCATTCCCGAGCTTCGCGTGGGTATCGCGCAGAAGCTCGAAACCGAAAACGGCATCCCCATGAAGCCCGAAGGCGTGGTGCTGGCCAATGGCGCCAAGCAGGCGGTTGCCAATGCGATTCTTTCGCTTGTCGATCAGGGCGACGAAGTGATCCTGCTCGCACCCTATTGGGTCTCATATGAAGTCACGGCCCGTTTCGCGAATGGCTCGCCTGTCGTGCTCAAGGCGGGGATCGAGGAGAACTACAAGGTCCCCGCGGCGCGCATCGCCGCGGCGTTGACGCCGCGCAGCAAGTTGCTGGTTCTTAATTCTCCCTGCAATCCGACCGGCGCCGTGTGGTCCAAGCAGGAACTCGAAGAGATCGCGGATGTCGTGAAGTCCCACCCGCAGCTCATGGTGCTCGCGGACGAGATCTACGAATACATCCTATTCGACGGCACGATGCATTCGATCGCCGCGCTGCCCGGGATGGCGGAGCGCACCGTCACCATCAATGGATTCTCCAAGGGCTTCGCCATGACGGGATGGCGGCTCGGTTATTCCGCCTGCGTTGAACCGCTCGCAAAAGCGATGATGCGGATGCAAAGCACGATCTCGACTGGCGCAAACCAGTTCGTGCAGCGCGCCGCACTGGCCGCACTCGCCGCTCCCCGCACCGAAGTGGAAGAGATGCGCAAACGCTATCAGATACGGCGCGACATGGTGCTAAAGGCCTTCGCCGGCATGAACAGCGTGGCCCTCGGCCCCATTCCGGGCACCTTCTACGCCTTCCCCGATGTCTCACACCTTTATGGACGCAAGGCCGGCATCGATACCGCCGAGCAACTCTGTGATTGGCTCCTCGAAGAACACGGCGTCGCCACCGTCCCCGGCTCCGCCTTTGGCGCTCCGGAGTCGATCAGGCTTTCATTTGCGGCGGGCGAAACGGAGCTGGAGAAGGCTCTGGAAAGAATCAAGGCGGCGTTCGCCAAACTATGATTCTCTCCCTCGCGCCGCTACTGCAACGGGCAGGCTTCCGCATTGGCGTTCACCCTTCCCCCATCGGGGGAAGGTGCCCCGAAGGGGCGGATGAGGGTCTTGAGAATGGTACAGCCTCTAAATTTCTTAGGTCTTACACGCG
>JAAURV010000137.1 GCA_012032065.1 Hyphomicrobiales bacterium | reverse complement strand
AAGGACGTGATCCTGCCCGGCGATATGCGCGACATCCTGAACAAGGTCGTCGCGGCTGAGAAGGAAGCGGAAGCGCAGGTGATCCGCCGCCGCGAGGAAACGAACGCCACGCGCTCGCTCCTCAACACGGCGAAGGTCATGGCCGAAAACCCGGTCATGCTGCGTTTGAAGGAACTGGAGGCGCTCGAAAAGATCGCCGACAAGGTCCAGACGCTCACCGTGCACAACGGCACCGAAGGCCTGCTCAAAGACATCGTGTCCCTGCGCGGTGCCGAAGCGCCGAAGCCGGCGAAGCGTTCGCGATAACGGAAGGGGAGGCGAAAGCCTCCCCTACTTATTCGCCGCATACGCCTGGCGCTCGTCGCGGAGCCGCTTTTGTTCGGCGCGGTGCATCAGGATGCCGGCGATGGCGACGCCGGTGCCGACGAGGGTGACGATGATGGTGGCGAGCGCGTTCATCTCCGGCTTCACGCCGAGGCGCGCCTGGCCGAAAATGTAAAGCGGCAGCGTGGTGGAGCCGGGGCCATTGGTGAAGGTGGTGATCACAACGTCGTCGAGCGACAGCGTGAAGGCGAGCAGCCAGCCCGAGACAAGGGCTGGCGCGATGATGGGGAGCGTCACGTCGAAGAGCACCTGCGCGGGCTTCGATCCCAGATCCATTGCTGCTTCCTCGACGCTGCGATCCATCGAAGCGAGACGCGATTGGACGATCACCGCGACATAGGACATCGAGAAAGTGATATGCGCGATGGTGATGGTCGTTGCGCCGCGCATCAAGCCTGTCGCGTAGCCGATTCCGATGAAGAGCAACGCCAGGGAAATGCCGGTGATCACTTCCGGCATGATCAGCGGAGAGGTGACGAGGCCCGAGAAAGCCGTGCGGCCGGGAAAGCGCTTGAAGCGCGCCAGCGCCATGCCGGCCATGGTGCCGAGGATCGTTGCAAAGGTGGCGCTGATCACGGCGATCATGAGGCTCAGGCCCGCCGCGTCCCACACGGCATTGGTCTTGAAGAGCCGCACATAGGGATCGAAGGAGAAGCCGCCCCACACCGTCGCCAGCTTCGACTTGTTGAACGAGAAGAACATCATCGACAGGATGGGAATGTAAAAGAACGCATATCCCAGGCAGAGCATCACGACCAGGAAGGTGGAAAGGCGTTTCATTTCGCGGCTCCTTGCATGGAGCGCGATTCGATCCAGTTGTAGAGCATGATCGGAATGACGAGCACGAAGAGCAGCGCCACCGCGACGGCGGACGCCATGGGCCAGGAGCGGTTCTGGAAGAATTCGTCGACCAAGACCTTGCCGATCATCGGCGTGTCGCCGCGGCCCATGAGCGCCGGTATCACATATTCGCCGGTCGCCGGAATGAAGACGAGCATGGCGCCCGCGACGATGCCGGGTATGGAAAGCGGCAGCGTGATGTCCTTGAACACCTGCCAGCGCTTCGAACCCAGATCCATCGCCGCTTCGTCGAGCGTGGGATCGAAACGCTCGAGCGTCGAGAACAGCGGCAGGATCATGAAGGGGAGATATGAGTAGACGATGCCGAGGATGACCGCGAAGTCGGTGTTCATCATCTGGATCTTCGGTAGCGTGCCCCAGATCGGAAAGAAGGTGTTGACGATCCAGGTAAGGCCCTTGTTGAACCAGCTGTTGTTTCCGAGAAGCCCGATCCAGGCATAGATGCGGAGCAGGAACGAGGTCCAGAACGGCAGGATCACCAGCAGCAGCAGCACATTGCGCATGGTGCCGGACGAACGCGCGATTCCGAGCGCCATGGGATAGCCGATCAAGAGCGTGAAGAACGTCGCAATCGCCGCCATCTGCACCGAGTTCCAGTAAGCCTTGATGTAGAGCGTTTTCGAGAACAGGAGCTGGTAGTTCGCCCACTCGATGTAGGGAAATGTCTCCGCCCATTTGACCGGCGGCACGCCGACCTGCGCAATTCCGAAACTGATGGCGAGCACGATGAGGAACGGCAGCACGAAAAAGATGACGAGCCACGCATAGGGCACGGCGATCATGATCTGCCGCCAGGCATCGCGGTCGAGCCACTGTTTCCAGTTCGCCGACTTGGGAAGTTCGATGTCGGGGCCCGCCGAGGCGGCAGGTTTGGCGACGGCGGCCATGGCCTATTCCGCCAGCAAAATGGCGGAGGAGGGATCGAAGGTGAGCCACACCTTGTCTTCCCAAACGGCGACACGCTCGCCTTCGCCCGCGCGCTTCGAATTCACATGATTGACGCGCACCAGCGCGCCGGAGGCCAGCTTGATGCGATACAGCGAGTCCTTGCCGAAATAACCCAGATCGACCACCGTTCCGGTGACTGCGTTGACGCCTTTGGCCGGCGCCTTGCGCGTGATCGTCAGTTTCTCCGGCCGCACCGCGACTGCGACCTTGCTTCCTTCCGGCAGATCGCGGTCATGCGGCACCGTCATCTCGGTGTTGGTGAGGGGAACGGAGACGGTGACGAAACCCTTCTTCGAGGATTTCACTTCGCCTTCGAACTGATTGATCGAGCCGATGAAGTCGGCGACGAATTTGGTGCGCGGATATTCGTAGATTTCGGTGGGCGTTCCGGTCTGGCGGATCACGCCCTTGTCCATGACCGCGATGCGCGTGGCGAGCGTCATCGCCTCTTCCTGGTCATGCGTGACCACGATGAAGGTGATGCCGACCTTGTCCTGGATGTTCATGAGTTCGAATTGCGTCTGCTCGCGCAGCTTCTTGTCGAGCGCGCCGAGAGGCTCATCGAGAAGCAGGAGCTTCGGCTGCTTTGCAAGCGCGCGGGCAAGCGCCACGCGCTGGCGCTGGCCGCCGGACAGCTGATGCGGTTTTCGCTGCGCGAACTGTCCAAGCTGCACAAGATCGATCAGCATCTTGACGCGATCGGCGCGTTCCGCATCGCTCATGTTCTCGTGCTTCAAGCCGTAGCCGATGTTCTTCTCGACCGTCATATGCGGGAACAGGGCGTAGGATTGGAACATCATGTTGACCGGCCGCTCATAGGGAGGAATGCCCGCCATGTCCTGCCCGTCGATCAGGATTTTTCCTTCGGTCGGCGTTTCGAATCCGGCGAGCATGCGCAGCAACGTGGACTTGCCGCAGCCCGAGCCGCCGAGCAGCGCGAACAGTTCGCCTTTGAAAACCTTGAGCGTCACATTGTCGACGGCTGTGAAGGAGCCGAAGCGTTTGGTGACGCCCTCGATTGAAATGAACGGCTTCGCAGCGGCATCGAGCCAGATTGGCCCGCTCTGCGGTTTTCCCCCGTCGTCCGGCATCTCGATCCCCCCGACCTGAATGTTATGATCCCGTCTTGATCCGGCTCCAAGCCTCGGTGCGCAAGCGCTCATAGTCTTGCGAGGCGGTTTTCTGCACCCACAAGCGCTTCATAATGTCATCGCTCGGATAGACGGCTACGTCCTCGAGAACCTTCTTGTCGATGAACTTGCGGGCCGCGAGCACGCCGGAAGCGTAATTGGTGTAGTTCACGCATTTCGCCGCCACCTCCGCATCCATCATGTAATTGAGGAACGCGTGTGCGTTCTCGGGGTGCGGCGCGTCGACCGGGACCGTGAATACATCGACCCAGAGTCCGGCGCCCGTCTTCGGCACATTATAGGCGAGGTTCAAATTGAGTCCCGCTTCCTCCGCCCGCGTCTTCGATGTCGCATAGTCGCCCGACCACGTCATCGAGACGCAGAGTTCGCTGTTGGGCAGAGCGTTCAGGTAATTCGCGGCGTCGAATGTTTTGATGTATTGGCGCACCGGCTCGAAGGCTTTGACGGCGGCTTCGAGATCCTCCGGGCTTTCGCTGTTGGGATCCTTGCCGAGCCAGGCCAGCGCCATCGGTATGGCGTCGGTCGGCGATTCGAGAATGTTGACTCCGCAATCGGCAAGCTTCTCCATGTATTCCGGTTTCATGATGAGGTCCATCGAATCGACGGGCGCGTTGGGGACGCGCTCCTTCACCATGTCGAGATTGACCGTCAGTCCCGTGGTGCCCCACATATAGGGGATGGAGAATTCGTTGCCCGGATCGCGGTCGGCCAGAAGCTTCATGATGACCGGATCGAGATTCACGATGTTTGGAAGCTTGGATCTGTCGAGCTTCTGGAACGCGGACTTGTCCGAACCGCCCGGCAGGAACCGCGGCAGGTTGAGCGAGGAAATGTCGATCACGTCGTAGCCGCTCGATCCCGCCATCACCTTGGCTTCGACGGTTTCGGCTGAATCGTACGTGTCGTAGACGACCTCGATGCCGGTGGCGGACTTGAAATCCTCGAGCGTGGTTTCGCCGATATATTCGACCCAGTTGTAGACATTGACGACCTTGTCCTCGGCGCGGGCGCGCTTCACGTAGGGCATGGCAATGGTCGAGGCGCCGGCGGTGGCCAGCGTCAAGGCATGACGACGCGTGAGTTTCATTTGCTTTGCTCCCTTGACCGGACCGATTGTCCGGCTTCTGAATGATTGTTCAATGCTAATGCTATTTTAGGGTTCCCTCAAGCCCCCGCTTCAGAAGTGATCGGGCGATGATGAGCCGCTGTATTTCTGACGTCCCCTCCCAGATGCGGTCGACGCGGAGTTCGCGATAGAAGCGTTCCGCCACATTTTCCCGCATGTAGCCGCGGCCCCCAAAAATCTGCACCGTCCGATCCGCCACGCGGCCCGCTGCTTCCGAAGCGAAGAGTTTGGCGATTGAGCATTTGGCGTGAAGTGACTTCACGTCATCTCCGCGATCGTGCGCCGCCGCCGCTTCGTAAGTGACAAGCCGCGCGGCATGGAGATCGGTGACGCTGTCGGCCAGCATGGCTTGAATGAGCTGATAGTTGGCGATGACCTCGCCCGACACAACCCGCGACCTTGCGAAATCCGTCACGTCTTCGATTAGCCGCTCCATGGCGCCGCAGCAGCGCGCCGCGATCATCAGCCGCTCGCGCCGGAACCAGGAATGGGTGAAGCCCATGCCATCGCCTTCGGCGCCGATCCTGTCGGTCTCTGAAACCGCAACGCCGTCGAAACGCAGGATCGGGTGATGATGATCGTAGGTGTGCGCATAGGCAGGCGAGCGGACAACGCTCAAACCCGGCGCATTCGCGGGACAAAAGAAGAGACAGTGTGCGCCACTTTCGAGTTTTGCCTGCACGATCACGGTCGAGGCGAGATTGTAACTCGTGACGTGCCACTTCTCGCCGTTGATGAGATAGCGGTTGCCTTCATTGCGCGCCGTGGTTTCGATTGCGGACGGATCGGAGCCTGCATGTTCTTCCGTGATGGCGTAGCAGAAATGCCGGCGCCCGCGCGTGAGCGGCATGATGTAGCGCTCGATCTGATCGCGCGTGCAGGCTTCGAACATCCACGCCTGCGCTTCGCCATAACACCATCCGAGCGCGTTGGTGACGCGCCCAAACTGCTCGACGATCGCGGCTTGCGTCAAAACCGGAAGCGACTTGCCGCCGAATTCCTCCGGTACATCCATCAGCGTGATGCCATTGGCGATGGCCCAGGCTTCATGCTTCTTGCGTTGGGCCGGATCGATGCGCCCCTCGTTCATCTCCGCTTCGAGTTCGAGCGGCCGCAGTTCGGCTTCGACAAAATCCCGCACCTTGCCGCGAAGGCCAAGGGCTTCGGGCGGCAGGCCGAAACTCATGTCTGCGGAAAGTGCTTCGGGAAGAAGGAATGAAGCACCGCCTTGATCGACTGGCGTGCATTCGCGGCGCTTTCGATATGCGAGCGGCGCGTTGAAGTCGAGACCACATCGAGCCACAACCCGTCCAGCATTGCTTCGAGCGCGCGCGTAATCGCCGCGGAGTCGAGAGCGTAACCGCCGTCTGCGATGAGCTCGGCGCAAGCCGCTTCGACGGCGCGGCTCCGCTCCACGTCTTTCGCGGCGCTGATCTCCTCGTAAACAGGCCGTCCCTGGCTTTCGCCCCAGAAGGCGATCCAGGCGCGGAGCTTGTCGGGGGAAAAGACCGCGTCGTCGAAATCGCCGAGCAGCGTGGCGCGAAGCCGTTCCGCCGTGGTTGCGCCCGGCCTTTCGATATTGGCCTTCCAGTTGCGATAGAACTCGTTGGTGAGATGCTGGAGGCACTCCGCGAGCAGCCCGTCCTTGCTGTCGAAATGAAAATTGATGATGCCGGCTGAAAGTCCCGCCGCCTTCGCCACATCGGCGACGGTAAGCGCGGCATAACCCTTGCGCGCCAACACCGAAATGGTGGCGTCGATCAACTGCAGGCGGCGCACATCCTTGGAGGCCTTGCGGCTGGCGTGGGGGGCGTGGGTTTCGAGCGTGGCTGTCGTCATGGCTTGCGTCCCCTCAGATGCGTGGGGCAGTGCTCGCCCGAGTCAAGAACCGGAAGCATCTTCTCCCAGATATCGATGTTGTGGTCCACGAAATCCTTGCCCAGTTTCCTCACCGCATCGGCATAGAGTGGCCCGCGCATTCTTGCAATCTCGGCCTTGGCCGTTTCCCGGTACCAGGCATTGCGGCTTGTGATGGAAATGTTGGTGAAGCCGGCGGCTTCCAGTGCCGCTTGGTATTGTGCTGGCGAGGCCATGCCGAAGTCGAGACCTTCCGCGGCGATATACACTTTCATGGCGGGAGATGGCTCGCCATCGTGCCCGATCAGCCAGTCTGAGGCCGCGAACCAGCCGCCGGGTCTGAGCACGCGGAACACATCGCGGGCGAGCGCGTGTTTGTCGGGGATGTGAACGATCGAGTCTTTCGAGAAACCATGCCGAACGTTGCGGGCGCGAAGGGAAGCGGGCCTTGGCGCCATTTTGAGGAAACCAGTTGTCTTCGAGAGCCCTTTCTTTTCGGCTCGTTGACGCGCGGCGTTGAGCACCGTGTCCTCCACGTCGATGCCGGTGACGAAGCCCGCGCCGTGAGTTTCCACGAGCAGGCAGTCGATGCCGCCTGAGCCGCAGCCGATATCGAGAATGGAGAGTCCGGCGAGATCAAGCCCCGCGATGATCCGCGCCACCTCCTCCGGCCCGCCGGGCGAAAGAAAACCTTCGCCCCATACGGCTTCCAGCATGCCGATAAGACCGTCATGATAGAGTTCGCTGGAGGCGCTCGCTTCGCTCATGCATCGTCCAACGGCGTTTTCACGCCGGCGGGTTTCCACGGATTTCCGGCGAGGCCGAATTTCGCCGCGGCATCGAGCGAGCGCCACAATATCGGGATGCGCGCTTCCGCGATGCCGGGAATGCTGAGCGGATCGAGTCCCGTCCACGGCAGAAACGGATTGCGCCTTCCGTAAGCCCAGATCTCGACGCGCTTCGACGGCCTCGCGCTGAGGCCCCGCGCATGGAACCCCACCGTATCGGCGACAACGAGAGTGTTGGCGGGAACCGCGAACGCTTTCGGTTGCGGCAGTTTCATGCGCGCGAGTTCGTCCGGACCGACGCGGAAAGAGCCACGCTGCGAATAGCGGTCCCCGCCTTCGGTCATGCGGATGCTCATGTCGCGTTCCCAGTCGAGACGCTCGGGCGTCATCCGGTGCGAGCCCGGCACATAGACGAAGGGTCCTTCGTCCTCCGCGACATCGGTGAGGAAGAACCATGCTTTCACACTGGGATGAAACGTATCGGCATGGAGCGATGTTTGCGGATCGGGCAGCGCCTCGCGGACATGCGAGAGAATGGTCTGGATGTAATAGAGCGGCTCCTGATCGTAGGAACCGACGTAACGCATAAGCCCGCGCCAGTCGGGCCGCGCGAGCAGGGCTTTCACCTGCGGCATCGCCTTGAGCGCCGATGAATCGAGCGCCATGCGGCGCGTAATCGTGTCGCCCTGGA
>JAAURV010000136.1 GCA_012032065.1 Hyphomicrobiales bacterium | reverse complement strand
CGCCCTCTTCGCCCCATATCGGTGCAGAATTGCGCCGCAAGCCTGCCGTGGCGCCCGAGCCGTTCGCCGCAAATCCCTAGACCGCGGCTTTCGACACGGTTAGCTTTCGCGCATGGGCAAGGTTTACATCATTGGTACCTGCGATACGAAAGAGGCAGAGCTTCTCTATGCGAAGCGAATGGCGGAGAAGGCCGGGGCCAAGGTTGTCCTTGTCGATGTATCGACGTCGCAAGGATGGGTTTCGAAGAAGGCCGATGTGAAACCCTCGGAAGTCGCGGCGTTTCATCCGGGCACGCCCTATTTTCTCGACGAGATCGAGGATCGTGGGCGCGCCGTTGCGGCGATGGGCGAGGCGCTCTCGCTTTATCTTCTACTCCGGCACGATATGGGGCGGCGTGCTGGGGCTTGGCGGCGGCGGCAATACGTCGATCGTGACGGCGGCGATGCGGGCGCTTCCGATCGGCGTGCCGAAGCTCATGGTGTCTACGATGGCGTCGGGCAATGTCGCTCCTTACGTCGGCCCCAGCGATATCGCGATGATGTATGCGGTGACCGATATCGCGGGGCTGAACGCCATCTCGCGCCAGGTGATCGGCAATGCGGCCCATGCGATTTCCGGGATGGCATTGCATCGCGTGGCCAAATCCAAGCAGGACAAGCCGGGCGTGGGGCTCACCATGTTCGGCGTGACCACGGCTTGCGTCACGCAGATTCGCGACGCGCTCGAAAAGACCCATGAGTGCTTCGTCTTTCACGCCACCGGCACCGGCGGGAGGTCGATGGAGAAGCTTGTCGACTCGGGGTTGCTCTCCGGCGTCATCGACATCACGACGACGGAAGTGGCCGACTATCTCTGCGGCGGCAATCTTGCCTGCAGCGAGGACCGGTTCGGGGCGATCATCCGTACACGGATTCCCTATGTGGGTTCGGTGGGCGCGCTCGACATGGTGAATTTCGGGGCGTGCGAGACGGTGCCGGACCGTTTCGGCGGCCGCCGCTTTCACATCCACAATCCGCAAGTGACCCTGATGCGCACGACGGCGGACGAAAACCGCCGCGTCGGCGAGTGGATCGCGGCGCGGCTCAACCGCATGGATGGCCCGGTGCGGTTCCTGCTGCCGCTGCGCGGCGTGTCAGCCATCGATGCGCCCGGCAAGCCGTTTCACGATCCCGCGGCCGGCGAAGCGCTGTTCGCCGCGATCCGAGCGGGCTGGCAGAATGCGCGCAATCGCAAGCTCATAGAGGTTGACGCCCATATCAACGATCCGGCCTTCGCCGCTACCGCCGTCAACGCCTTCAGGGACATTTCATAACGAGAGAGGAACTCCATGGCTCGCGCCTATGCCAGCGCCATCATCAAGGCGCCTGTCGAAACCGTCTGGCCGATCGTGCGCGATTTCAACGCGCTGCCGAAATGGACGGACGCCATCGTCAAATCGAAAATCGAGGACGGTCTCGACTCCGATGTGGTGGGCTGCGTTCGCTCTTTTCATACAAAGGACGGCACGCATATCCGCGAGCGGCTTTTGACGCTCGACGATGCGCGTTACACCTTCACCTACAATTTCGAGAAGCCCGCCTTTCCGGTGAAGAACTATCTCGCGGCCTTGCATTTGATGCCGGTCACCCATGGCGATACGACCTTCGCCGAATGGGAGGCGACGTTCGACGAGCTGCCTGGCGATGAAGGCAAATACGAGAAGCATATTTCCAACGCCGTCTTCGCCGCGAACTTCACTTCGCTTGCTGCCAAAATCGCGCGCGAGAAACCGAAACGCCCGGAAGGTGCGGTGCGCTGGAAAGCCTGGGCGCCCAACAAGGTGTGGACGTCACGCGTCATCAATGCGCCGGTTGACAAAGTATGGAGCGTGATGCGCGATTTCGCGGGCATGGGGAAATGGCATGACGGCATGACCCGGATGCACATGTTGAATAGAGCGCGCGCCGACAAGGTGGGCGGGGTGCGCGATTTCTTTTCAGGCAAGCAGCATCTGCATGAAGAGCTGCTGCATCTCTGCGACATCACGCGGAGCTTTTCCTACCGCATCACCAAATGCGATATTCCGTGGACGAACTATGTCTCCGGGCCGAGGCTCTGGCCGGTGACGAAAGGCAACAAGACCTTCGCGGTGTGGACGGGCGACTGGTCCGCCTCGCCGCATGACGACCGGACACTGATGCCGAGCGTCGAACACGATGTCTATCAGAAGGCATTCGCGGGGGTGGAGAGGTTGCTCAAGGGAACCTCGTCGCGATGACGATTGTCACTAATAACGTTGTGTGTTATTAACGATTTCCATGATTAGATCGTTCCGGTCGAAAGATACGGAAGCGCTGTTCCGGTTGGAAAGAAGCAGGAGGTGGGCTTTCATCGAACGCCCAGCTCTCCGCAAGTTGGTCCAACTCGATCTTGCGGCGAAGCTCGATGATTTGAAGTCGCCGCCGGGTAACCGTCTGGAAGCGCTATCTGGCGACCGGAGAGGGCAATGGAGCATCCGGATCAATGATCAGTTCCGGATTTGCTTCCGCTGGACCCCAGAAGGACCCGAAGATGTTGAGATTGTGGATTACCATTGAGGACTGTCATGGCCAAGCTAATTGACCCTGTATCGCCCGGCGAAATGCTGAACGAGGAATTTCTCGTCCCACTCGGCATGTCGAAGTACCGGCTTGCGAAGTCCATTGGAGTTCCGGCGCAGCGCATCGGCGATATCGTGGCCGGCAAGCGCGGCATCACGGCGGATACAGACTTGCGCCTTTGCCGCTTTTTCGGCTTGTCGGATGGCTGGTGGCTCAGGCTGCAGGCAAGCTACGACACGGCTCTTGCAAGGCGTAAACTTGGAAGAGCTTTGGACAAGATCGTACCGGTCAAAAATGTCGCGTAGACCGGCTAACCCGTCCGCGCGCGGTTTCGCGGCTCGCAATCAATCACGCCTTCTTTCCAGCCACTCGTGCTCAAGGGCGCGGAGTTTGCCCATGAGGGAGAGGAGGAAGGCCGTGGACCAGCCGATGAGGATCAGGCCGTTCACGGCTTCGATGGCGCTGACCAGCCGCCATTCGTGGCCGAGCACGATGTCGCCGTAGCCCAGTGAGGAAAAGGCGACCGTGGAGAAATAGAGCGATGCCTCGAAATCGCCGACGGCCCCCGCCGCGAAATAGAGAAGCGCATAAGCCCATATCTCGACCGAATGAATCGCCACCAGCCCCAGCACCACGATGATCAGCAGCAGCCCCTGCCCCAGAACGCTTTCATGGGCCTTCAGATGATGACCGCGCCATTCGAGAAGCCGCATCAGCGCGATAAGCCCGGCGAAGTGAATGACGACGGTGAGCATCACCATCAGAGTAGCGATCGAGAGGCTCGCTGCCATCGCCGTCAGGACCGCGCGGTCTGGCCGAACAGGACTTTGCGCTCTTCGTCCGTCATCGGCAGAATTCTCCGCGTTTTCTTGTCGGCACAAAACGATAGCTCGAGGTAAATCACAAGGTCTTCTCCCGCTCTTCGAGCCATTTGCTTGGGCTCACACCTTTGACCCGCAGAAACTCCCGATTGAAGTTTGACTTGGTGTTGAAGCCGCTCCGCAGCATCGCTTCGGTCACCGAATGTCCTTCGCTAATTGCGCGGCAGGCATGTTCGATGCGGTGGCGGTTGATGTAGCGGGAGACGTTTTCGCCTTTTAGGCGGTTGATGGCAGCCGACAACGGTTTCGCCGGCACGATCAATTTCCGCGAGAGCCTTGCCAAGGTGAGATCGGGGTCGAGATAGGGTTTGTGGGTTCCGACATAGGCATCGAGCTTCGCGACGATCGCCTGATCGCGCTCAGCTTCCTCCGGAGACGGCGTTAAGATCTCCGCCTCGCCTTCGCGCCGGGCTTCGATGGCGCGCGAGAGGCTGAATGCACCGAGACTCAAGAGTGTCAGAGAAGAGCCAAGGCTTGGAGCCCAGCCCAGCACGGCGGTTTGACCCTGGGCGAGGCTGTAGGCGATCAGGACATCGCAGACCGCGGATGTAATCAGCGACAGCGCCACGATCCTCCAGGCAAAGAGTGCCGTTCCGCCACTTTCCAAGCGGCTGTGAAGCAGGCTGTCCTCGCCGCGCGCCAGGATCAGCAACATGGCAATTCCATAAGCCGCGAATGAGAGAGGGATCAGGAAGTCGAGCAACCATGACTGTACCAAGAGGAAGACGGTCGCGAGGACAGGACCGGTTGCATGCCAGAACGAATTGCGGAGTGCGGGTCCTTCGCCAGCCGCGTGGGCGAATGCCAGCCAGGCAACGGGAGGAATGACGGTGGCCATGACCGGCCGCACCGGCCTGAGCACGGTCACGCCATAATATTGAACCAGCGCCAGCAGCGCGCTTTGCACCGCACAGATCGCGATCAGCGCCAGCAGCGTGGGATGGGTTTCGCGGGCGAACAGGCGCTGGGCCAGGAAGCCGGCCAGCAGCAGTGCAACGATCATCGGGACGGGCAGGACGGGCATCAGTTCCCTTTGCGGCGGTTTCCTCGCATCTAGTCCTAGAACCGGTTTCAAGCGACCTCAATCCGGTTCGAGGACGCGGAATTCGGCACGGCGTGGCTGAAAGGAGCGGCAACCAACCGAAAGGACCGTAACCATGAAACGCTTCATCTTCGCACTCTCTCTTCTGCTTTCCTGCCCGCTGGCCGCCCACGCCGACACAGGTGTGACCGTCGTCAATATTCCTGCAGCCCACCACGGGCGCGATATGGAAATGGGCGTCATGTTTCCGTCCGATGGCGGAAGCGAAATCGCATTCGGGGAAAACCCTGTGTTTTACGGCGTGGCAGTTCACGAGGATGCCAAGGCAAAGGCCGGCAGATATCCGGCGATCCTTCTCTCCCATGGCTGGGGCGGAAACTTCCGCAGGATGGGCTGGCTCAGCAAGGGTCTTGCCGAGAAAGGCGCGATTGTCATTGCGGTCAATCATCCCAACAGCACCACGGGCGACCTCAAGAAAACAAGCGCCATGAATCACTGGACGAGGGCGCAGGACCTTTCGCTTGCGCTGGATCACGTTTTGAAAGATCCGGCCTTCGCAGCCCACATCGACACGTCGCGCATCTATGCCACCGGCTTCTCTTATGGCGGCTGGACGGCGCTGTCGCTTGCCGGGCTCAAAGGCCGCGCCGAAGGATATGGCGCCTACTGCAAAGCCGCGGGCGACGGCTCCACCCATTGCCGGGATCTGAAGAAGATGGGTATCGACATCTCGAAGGCCGATGCGCAGAAATGGCATGGAATCTACAAGGACAATCGCATCAAGGCGGCAGTGGCCATCGATCCCGCGCTCACCTGGGGACTTTCGGCGGACGATGTGAAAGGCCTCGACCTTCCGGTGATGCTGATCGGACTGGGCGAAGGGAAGGATCGTTTATCCGCCACCGATACCTCTGCCGCCGGCAGCAACTTCGAGGCGCTCTTCCCTGCCGCGAAAGTGGAGCAGATCGTGCCCGCGACGCATTTCACCGCGCTCGGCCTGTGCAAACCGCAAGGCGCCGCCATCCTTGAGGAAGAGAAGGACGATCCCGTGTGCACCGATCCTCCGGGCACGGACCGCAACGCAGTGACGGCCAAAATTGTCGATCTCATCGCCCAGCATTTCGGATTGAAGTGACGAATAGTCGGGCGGCGGAGCTACTCCGCCGCTTCCATCGTATCGTCGAAGAACATGGGCGGGCGGGAGGCCATTTCCTTTTTGATCTCCTCGGCCACCAGGAAGGAGAGCTCGAGCGCTTGCGCGGCGTTGAGGCGGGGGTCGCAGAAGGTGTGGTAGCGGTCGTTCAAATCCTCGTCGCGGAGTGCGCGCACGCCGCCGGTGCATTCGGTCACGTCCTTGCCGGTCATTTCCACATGGATGCCGCCGGCGTGGGTGCCTTCAGTCTGGTGGATGGCCATGAAGCGCCGCACTTCCAAGAGGATCGCGTCGAAGGGCCGGGTTTTGTAGCCCGACGTCGCCTTGATGGTATTGCCGTGCATCGGATCGCAGGACCACACCACGACGCGGCCTTCGCGTTTCACCGCGCGGATCATTTCGGGAAGATGTTTTTCCACCTTGTCGGCGCCGAAACGCGCGATCAGCGTCAGCCGTCCCGGTTCGTTTTCGGGATTGAGCGTGTCGATCAGGCGGATCAGTTCGTCGGCTTTCAGCGACGGGCCGCATTTGAGGCCGACCGGATTTTTGATGCCGCGGCAGAACTCTATATGCGCGTGATCGGGCTGGCGCGTGCGGTCGCCCACCCACAGCATGTGGCCTGAGGTAGCGTACCAATCGCCGCTGGTTGAATCGATGCGGGTCATGGCCTGCTCGTAACCAAGCAGGAGCGCTTCGTGGCTGGTGAAGAAATCGGTCTGGCGAAGCTGCGGAGCGGTTTCGGCGGTGATGCCGCAGGCGCGCATGAAGCCCATGGTCTCGGTGATCCGGTTGGCCAGTTCCTGGTAGCGTTCGAAGGCCGGGCTGTCCTGCAGGAAGCCCAGCGTCCAGCGGTGCACATGCTCGAGATTGGCGTAGCCGCCCTGGGCGAAGGCGCGCAGCAGGTTAAGCGTCGCCGCCGATTGCCGGTAGGCCATGATCTGACGCTCGGGATCGGGCTGGCGGGCTTCGGCAGTGGCTTCGCTGCCGTTGATGATGTCGCCGCGATAGATCGGGTATTCGACGCCATCGATCTTTTCGGTGGGCGACGAGCGGGGCTTGGCGAACTGGCCGGCGATGCGGCCAACCTTCACCACCGGCTGGCCGCCAGCGAAGGTCAGCACCACGGCCATTTGCAGGAACACGCGGAAGAAATCGCGGATGTTGTCGGCGGAGTGTTCGGCAAAACTCTCGGCGCAATCTCCGCCTTGCAGCAGGAAACCCTTGCCTTCCGAAACGCGGGCCAGCTTCTTCTTAAGCTTCCTCGCCTCGCCTGCAAAAACCAGCGGCGGAAACCCGGCAAGGCGTTTTTCCACCACAGCCAGCTTCGCGGCGTCGGCATAATCCGGCACCTGCACGATGGGCACTTTCCGCCAGCTGTCAGGTGACCAATTGTTAAGCATTTCGATACTCCAAACCCGAACCGCGGGCTTATACACTTGCGCCGGAGGCGATACCAGTGCTGCAATGCAGCACAACCTTTCGTTAATCCAAAGGCGGGAAAATCGCTTTGAAAGGAATAGCTTGAGGCGAACCTCCATGTTCGATGTCTATTGGAACGAATTCTACCGCATCCTGAGCGCCGGCGACCCGCCGCTTGCGCTGCAACTGCTCGTCGTCAACACGATTTTTTTCATTTTTTTCGTGGTGCGGCGGATGCGAGGCGCCACATCGATGCGCCAGGACGTAGCCACGACCGTTCAAGGCCTCATGCTGTTTGCGAATGTAGCGGTGTTGTTCGAAGATCAGCTGTTTGGGGGCGTTTACGCCTTACTTCTGATCCGAAGAGCCAGGGCGTTCCAAAGTGCGCCGGAAGGAAATCTCGGCTGAACGATATGCCTCCTGACGTTCGACACTCCAGTAGCGGAGGTCTTCGAGCCGAATTGGATCGCCGGTCACGGCGCAACGCACAAATTCGCCTTCCTTCAGCACCTGATAGTCGCCGTCGAGGTATTTGAGCCGCGCCTCGCGGGACTGCGGCAGGATGGGGTCGATGAAATTCATCGGTGCTAGATAGCTGGCATTGCCGCGGATTAAAAGAGTTTGCCCTGCTTCGCAGCGGGATCGCGGGTGACATCGATTGTGCCATGGCGAATTCGACCTTGAGCGCCTCGCCGGGCGACGTGGCGGAAGCCACGCGCACGAGTTTGCCGGAAGGGGTTTTGACGAGGGCGAAGCC
>JAAURV010000135.1 GCA_012032065.1 Hyphomicrobiales bacterium | reverse complement strand
GCACAATTCGTCAATCCACATTTGGCGACGCTCGGCGCCGTCTCGGTCAAGAAGCAGGACTATCATCAGATGCTGAAATCGGCGCTCGAAGCCAATGCAGACTTCAAACGCTTCGATGGCGATGGCGATGCGGAACTGGTGCTGTCGCTGGCGGTCGCAGCTTAACACAGATCAGCGAAGCAGGCGGGGCGGTGACTGAATGCGCTTTCAGTGCGTTCTTGTGACCGCAAGGTCCGCATACGCAAGCGATTCAAATGACTCAACAATTGGCGGTTCCGCAGCAGAGTTTAACCATAGGTTGATCAACCGCTTATCGTTAAGCGGACCTTAGTGTAAATTTTTAACCACAACGCCGAGAGCGCCGTTTTCTACCATCGGGGGCAGGACTTTGTTTTGGTGGGTCAAAAGCGGAGTAGCCCGCGGCAAAGTCTACGCACCGGGTAACACGATCACCTGAGATGAGCGCGTATTTTTGAGACGCCAGTACAAGGAGTAAACACTGCTATGTCCAAGATCAAAAACTTCCTCACAATTGTCGACAAGAAAGCCAATGGTTCTGGAGAACCAGCCAGCTACATATCCGACACGGATCCAAACGCCAGCGCCAGTGCGCAGTTGATGAGCCAGTTGCGGGACTTCATTGTGACGCCCAGCGCCCAGATGGCGGAGACGCGGTTCATAGAGATTCTCAACGTCATTGAAGATCAAAGAAACGCTACAGAGCGACGTCTTGAAAAGGTTGACCGGCATCTGACTGAAGCCGCCGACAAAGCCACCGTCATGACATTCAATATCGAGAACCATGACGAAGAAATCAGAATGTTGCGGCAGCAGGTTGCAGATGAACTGCAGGCGATGCGCGAACAGCAAAAGAGCTTCATGGACGAAATGCTCCATTCACTTGAGCATAACTCGAGGCGGATGTTTGATGAATTGTCGAGACGCGCCGAAGAATTCGAGACTGCAACACATAATGAGCTGCGCAGTATGTCAAGCTCGCTCGCTGACCACATTTCAAGAGAAGACCAGCGCTGGGAAGAGGAACGGCGGAATTCAAGCGAGATGATGGAACAGCTTGTTTTACAATGGCGTTCCGAGCGCGAAAACGGACGCCGGGAGGATATGGAGAACCTCGCCGCCTCGATGATGGATATCGGCCGCCGCCTGATGGGAACGCAGCCGCACGCCTAGAGCACCCGGCGATCAGTTGGAATCAACTGATCGCCGATAAGGTGCTCGAAAATCAATAATTTAGCGCAACTTTCCGCACTCAACCGCTACGCACTTGAGCGCCCGTTGCGCTAGACCCGCGGCCGTGACTTATCCGCAGCTTGTTGATCTGACAATCTGACTCGACACCGAAGGCATCATGATTTGCAGGAAGGCAGCACAGCAGTGTCTGTTTTCTTGCAAATTCAAAACCGTTTTTCTTTCTCGCCCCGTCATGGGTTCCGCCGGGATGACGGTTGAGGGAGGGAGTAAGGAAATAATCAGCGCACGGATTAATTCCCCCTCCCCACACGCCTGTTAACGCTCAGGGGTGAGAGTGGCATCAGTCGAGCGGTTCTTCTTCCTCGGCGGTTTCGTCCTGAAGCGTATTGAAGTCGGGCGGCGTTTCGACCACCGGCGGCGGCGCGTTGGGATCGCGGCAGCCGGTGAGCCAGACGTCGTAGACCGGATGTTCGAGCGCGTTGAGGCCGGGGCTTTCGGCGAACATCCAGCCCGAGAAGACACGCTTTCTGGTATTGCCGGCTTCGAGTTCGTCGATCTCCACGAATGACGCGGTCTTCGGCTCCTCGGTCGGAGGCCGCGTGAAGCAGGCATCGGCCTTGACGATCAAGCCGCCGAACTTCCGTTCCTCGCCAACCTTGCTTTCGAATGTCGTGGTGACGCCGGTGATCTTGTCGAGGCCCGCGAAGACAGCGAAGGGATTGGCGATGCGTTCGGCGGCGATGGCGGAATGAGACGTGGCGATGAAGGCCGCAGCTACGGCCATTCCGCAGCTCTTCTTCAAAAACCGGCACCTCATAGGCTATTGTGCCTGCGGCTCGGGTGCGGGCTGCGATGGATCCTTGGCGCCCGTCCGCTCGAACATGGCCTGGCTAATGAGCGACCAGATATCGACCGCGCCTTGCGTCGAGGTGATCACGCCGCCATCGGCGAGGATGGTGTCGGAACCTCCGGCATCGAGCGCGATGAACTTCGCGCCCAACAAGCCTTCCGCCGTGACCTTGGCCGTCGTGTCCTCCTTCAATTTGACGAAGGGATCGATGCTCATGGTCACCACGGCCTGGAAGTTCTCGGTGTTAAGCGCCTGCGCGGTGACGGTTCCAATTTTTATGCCGGCCATGCGCACATCGGTTCCGACATTCACGCCTTCCACATTGTCGAACTCGGCGGTGAGCGAGTAGCCGCCAGGCCGGCCGCCTGCGCCCGAGGCATTGTAGGCGTAGCCGAAGAACACCGCCGCGACGAGAATTACGGCGCCGCCAATCAGGGTTTCGACAGTCGAGGTGTTCATCGCGCTATTCGGGCCGCCAAGGCTGATAGTCCGGAGCTGCGGCGGTCTTCGATCCTGCGAGGATGCTGCCTGCGGGACGATAGGCGTGCGGCGTGCCGGTGAGGTTCGGCTGATGCGGCTTCTCCCACTCGCGAGCGCTCGCGGCGCCTGCCGGAAACTCATCGACGCGATGGTGAATCCAGCCATGCCATCCCGGCGGAATGGCGGAGGCTTCGGCGTATCCGTTGTAGATCACCCAGCGGCGCTCCGGGATTGAATCGGGGATCGCCGACTTGGCGCGATAGTAGCGGTTGCCGGACTCGTCGGTTCCCACATGCTCGCCCTTGCGCCAGGTGAAGAAGCGGGTGCCGATGGTCTGGCCGCTCCACCAGGTGAAAATCTGCTTCAGAAATTCCATGCCCTGCTCCGGCATAAGGTTCGTATTCGGCGCGGAATATGACGGATCGGACCTGCTTCGTCCACCGTCAATCGGAGTCAGTGAATGGCCATCAGGAGCGCAGGGCTTGTTGGTTCCGCGGCGCCGTTTGCCACGATTCGCACCTGCTTCGCGGCAGCAAGCACGCCGCGAAATTGGGCCTCATCGCCCTCGGGCGCTGGAATCGCCGCGGGAACCGAGTAAAGATGGAAGCGGCGGCGCAATCCCTCGCGCGTGACACTCAAAAGATAAAGCGGCACCGCACCGCTGCCGTCGTTGACCTGAAGCCCGGTCCGATAGGTTCTGAGCACCAGGCGCTGGTCCGCGCGGTCGGGCACCGGGAGCACCATGGTGAGTTTGGCCTTGAGGCCTTCATGCAGGGCGGGCCGGGGCCGGAGTTCGTCCAGCGGCGCGCCGGGATTGAGATAGTTGATGCTGTCGCGCCACTTCCAGCCGGGCGATTCGGCCCATCCTGCCGTGGACAAGACCTGCTTCAACTCGTCGAGCCCGCCAAGCCATTGCGCCGCGAACTGCTCCTCCGGCCTTCCAGCGAGATCGATGCGGCGCGGCGGAAGTTTCTTCCAATCGCCAGACTGCCACTGTTCGAGTGCGATATCGCGCGTCGCCGAACGCGCGGCATATAGTTGCTCGGCCTTGCCATAGTTGAAGTCGATGTGAGCGGCACCCGCGGCCATGAAGGCGAGGAAGGTTGCGCCGAGTAGTCCGAGCGGGCGGATGCGCCGCGGCGGAATCGCTTCGATGACGATTCCAAATGCAGCGACAAGCACTGTTGCGAAGAACAGGCCGCCGATCACGTCCGAAAGCCAGTGAGCGCCGAGATAGAGCCGCGAGAAGGCAATGGCGGTGACGATCATGCCGCAGATCGCGTAAACAACCGCCCTGCCCCACCGGCTCATGGCGTGGCTTGCGAGCACGGCAAGCACACCGAAGGCTATCGCCGACATGGTGGCGTGGCTCGAGGGGAAGCTGAAGAGTTCGTTGATGCCTTCAAGTTCGAATGGCCGCTGCCGCTGCAAGCCTAACTTGATCAAAAGTACGAACAGCTTTCCCGACACGAACACGATGATGGCGGCGAAGGCGGCGCGCCAGGCCTTGCGCCAGAGGAGCCAGCCCACCATGACCGAAAACATGGCGGTGAGCACGAGGCCATCGCCCAGCATTGTGGCGGTGATCATCAGTTCGTCGGCGGGCGCGTTGCGGATTTCCTGCAACATGCGGAAGACGGAGATATCCATGTTCGACATGGTGTCGCGGCCTGCTTCGCGCGCGAATAGATCGACCAGGGCAACCAAGGCGGCGACCAATATGGCGGCGAAGAGAACGATCAGGAGCGAGCGCGGGTTTTGCGGCGAGAGCGCCCTCCCCAGGCGGCGCATGGAGCGGCTGTTCTTGGAAGAAGCCCAGCGCGAGAGGCGATTCAGCACCTGGTCGAGATGCGGCGAGATGCCCGCCGCGGCGAGGCGGATCAGCCAGCCTGCAATAGCCAGGGTCGCCAGGAGAATAAGCAGGACCACGACCAGGCGGCCGCTGAGTTCGCCCGCGAGCATTATGCTCTGGCCGAGCAGCATGCCGGGAAAAATGTGGGCCGCGCCCCAGAAGACTCCGGATGAGAAGTTCACGATCACGAAATAGAGCTGGCTCATGCCGAGCATGCCGACGATGCCCGGCACCACGGCTTTCACGCCCGGCACAAAACGTCCGATGGCGATGCTCTTGCCGCCATGCTGGCGCACGAAATCCTCGCCGCGCGCCACGAGATTGGGATAGCGGTTCAGCGGCCACATGGTCTTGAGCTGCTCGCCGAACAAGCGGCCCGCCCAATAGGATATCTGATCGCCCAGGATGGCGCCGATCGTTGTCGCCAGGAAGACGGGCCAGAATTCGAGGTGGCCTGTGCCGACCAGCATGCCGGCGCCCACCAACACGGCGGTGGACGGTACGAAGAGGCCGATAATGAGCAGTGCTTCGCCGAACGCGATCAGAAAGATGACGGCAATCGCCCATTCCGGGTTCTGGGAAAAATAGTCGAGATAGGGTTGGATATACTCCATCACACCTGCCGCCGCCGTCGCCTGCGCCCGTTAGATACCGATTGCGGCCACAGTGTGCCGTGTCCTCGCGTCGAATTTCACCATGGGCGCGTTAACGAAGACTTTGCAATATCGCCGCGCGAATTTACCGCGCGAGGCACCGGCCAAGGAGTTTAAGACTAGGAAACGGAGGGTTTGGCATCAGTATCAACCAGCTGCAAGATTCGGTCGTTGTGGTCGACTATAGGTTGAAAATTCTCCTCATTGCATCTTCGTGATGTCCACCATCCACGAGGCAGCACACAAAAATATTCTTCCGAAGCCATCCCTTGATCTTGACTGCCTAAACCCCGGCAGCGAGTCGGTGACAACGTGATGACGCCCTGTTTTCTAAGTCCCCGAAAGGCTTGAGCTTCGTCATAGAATCGGATCAATTGCGGATTGTCCACAGGCGCTGTCAAGCTGTGGACACCATATATTGTGGTAAGCTTTCGTTAACACACTAATCATTGACGACGGCGTTTGTCTGTAATACCTTTCATCGCAAGGCTGGGGGCGAGGCACTGGGTGGGACCAGGGCCTCATAAGAACTGAAAACCCGCATTTAAAAGGCCGGCGAACCTGGGCGGCAGCGCCTCTCGGGACGGGAGAATTGCGTCAAACGTGGGTGAAGCAGGGCCCCGCGGCAGCTTTTTGCGCGCCGCGGTAACGAAACAAAAGATTGAACGAGGGATCACCATGCGCATCGAGCGCCGTTACACCAAAGCAGGCCAGGACGCTTACGCCGACATCGACTTCCGGATGGCGGTCAGCGAGATCAAGAACCCCGACGGCTCCACCGTGTTCCGATTGGACGGCATCGAGGTGCCGGGTTCCTGGAGCCAGGTGGCGACCGATTATTCTGGCGCAGAAGTATTTCCGCAAGGCTGGCGTGCCGAAGGCCCTGAGGCGCGTGGAAGAAGAGACGGTTCCCTCTTGGCTGTGGCGTTCGGTGGCGGATGAAGAGGCGCTTGCCGATGTTCCGGCCAAGGAGCGCGTGATGGGCGAACGCTCGGCCAAGCAGGTATTCAATCGCCTTGCCGGCACCTGGACCTATTGGGGCTGGAAGGGCAATTATTTCACCAGCGAGGACGACGCGCGCGCCTTCTATGACGAGCTTTGCTACATGCTGGCGACGCAGAAATGCGCGCCGAATTCGCCGCAGTGGTTCAACACCGGGCTGCACTGGGCCTATGGCATCGATGGCCCCGGTCAGGGCCATTATTATGTGGATCACGAGACGGGCAAGCTGACCAAGTCGAAGTCGGCTTACGAGCATCCGCAGCCGCATGCCTGCTTCATCCAGTCGATCGCCGACGACCTCGTGAACGAGGGCGGCATCATGGATCTGTGGGTGCGCGAGGCGCGGCTCTTCAAATATGGTTCGGGCACCGGCTCCAACTTCTCGTTCCTCCGTGGCGAAAACGAGAAGCTTTCGGGCGGCGGCAAGTCCTCCGGGCTCATGAGCTTTCTCAAAATCGGCGACCGCGCGGCGGGAGCCATCAAGTCCGGCGGCACCACGCGCGCGCGGCAAAGATGGTGGTGGTCGATATCGATCATCCCGATGTCGAGGAGTACATCGACTGGAAAGTGAAGGAGGAGCAGAAAGTTGCGGCCCTCGTTACCGGCTCCAGGACAGTCAGGAAGCATCTGACCGCCGTGATGAAAGCCTGTGTGAACTGCGAAGGACCGAACGGCGACTGCTATGAGATCGAGAAGAACCCGGCGCTGAAGCGCGCGGTGAAGGATGCGCGCAAGGCGCTCGTCTCCGACAACTATATCAAGCGCGTGATCCAGTTCGCGCGCCAGGGCTACGCCGAAATAGAGTTCGACACCTACGACACAGATTGGGATGGCGAAGCCTACCGCACGGTGTCGGGGCAGAACTCCAACAATTCGGTGCGCGTGACCGACGACTTCCTCGCCGCCGTCGAAGGCGGCCAGGACTGGAACCTTGTTGCCAGGCTCTCGGGCAAGACGATCAAGACCGTCAAGGCTGCCGAGCTGTGGGACAAGATTGGCCATGCCGCGTGGGCTTCCGCCGATCCGGGCATCCAGTTCGACACCACCATCAACGACTGGCACACCTGCCCCGAGTCGGGCCGCATTCGTGCCTCCAATCCGTGCTCCGAGTACATGTTCCTCGACGACACGGCCTGCAATCTCGCATCGCTGAACTTGCTGCAGTTCCGCAATGCCGAGACGGGCAAGTTCGATATCATGGCTTACGAGCATGCGACACGGCTGTGGACTGTCGTTCTCGAAGTCTCGGTATTGATGGCGCAGTTCCCGTCAAAGGAGATTGCAAGGCTCTCCTATGAATACCGCACGCTGGGTCTAGGCTTCGCCAATATCGGCGGACTTCTGATGACGGCCGGCATTCCCTATGACAGCCATGAGGGCCGCGCCATCGCGGGTTCGCTTTCGGCGATCATGACCGGCATTTCCTATGCGACCTCCGCCGAAATGGCAAAGGAGCATGGACCTTTCCCGGGCTTCGCCAAGAACCGTGATGCCATGCTGCGCGTCATGCGCAATCACAGGCGCGCGGCCTATGGTGCTGCGGTCGGATACGAAAATCTCTCGACCCTGCCAGTGCCTCTCGATGAGTCGGAGTGCACCGACAAGGATCTGATCGCGGCAGCGCGCAACGCCTGGGATCTCGCCGTCGAACTCGGCGAAGCCCACGGTTATCGCAACGCGCAATCGACGGTCGTCGCACCCACCGGCACGATTGGCCTTGTCATGGATTGCGACACCACCGGCATCGAGCCAGACTTTGCGCTGGTCAAGTTCAAGAAGCTCGCGGGTGGCGGCTACTT
>JAAURV010000134.1 GCA_012032065.1 Hyphomicrobiales bacterium | reverse complement strand
CAGGCCCCGACCTTCAGACGGTCTTCCGCATCCGCCTCGCGGATCAACCCTTCCGCAATCAGGTCGCCGGTGATGGATGTGATGGATGCGGGGCTGAGCGCCGTGCGCCGTCCCAATTCAACGCGCGCTATTGGCCCGGCGCCGCGCAAGCATTCGAGCAACAGTCCGCGATTTTGACGCCGCACCTGGTCACTGTCGGCCTTGACCCGCACGAGTGACATGATCGCCATGCGCGCCTAACCCCTCCCGATAAACGGCATCTTCGTCGCCATCACGGTGACGAATTGCACATTCGCATCGAGCGGCAGTGAGGCCATGTGAATGACGGTCGATGCGACGTTCTCGACATCCATGGTCGGCTCCGGCGCCACGGTTCCGTTGGCTTGCGGCATGCCAGTGCTCATCTTGGCCGTCATGTCGGTTCCGGCATTGCCGATGTCGATCTGGCCGCAGGCAATATCGTACTTGCGCCCATCCAGAGATGTCGAACGCGTGAGTCCGGTGATGGCGTGTTTGGTTGAGGTATAGGGCGCGGAATTGGGCCGGGGCGCATGAGCCGAGATCGAGCCGTTGTTGATGATGCGCCCGCCGCGCGGCGTCTGCGCCTTCATGATGCGGAAGGCTTCCTGGGTGCAGAGGAAAGCTCCCGTGAGATTGGTGTCGACCACGGCCTTCCATTGCTCGAAGCTCAGGTCTTCGAGAAGAACGGTTCCAGGCGCGCCCGTGCCGGCATTGTTGAAGAGAAGATCGAGACGGCCAAACTTTTCTTTCGTGCGGGCGAAGAGATTGGCCACCGACGCGGGATTGGCGATGTCGGCCGCGACCGCCAGCGTTTTGCCGCCCATCGGCTTCGCCGCCGCGTCGAGCGCCTCTTGGCGTCTCCCTGCCAGCACCACGGCATAACCGGCCCGCACCAACGCAGCAGCCACGGCCTTGCCAATGCCTGAGCCGGCGCCGGTCACAATTGCCACTTTCATCTCCAAACTCCTTCGATCAACGGATCAGTCCCGCGGCTTTTCCAATGCGCAGCAGGCCTTTGACAATCGCCTGCGGATCGCCAAGCTTTGCATCGATATCCGCAATGCGCATCGCCCTCACATATCGTCCACCAATGCCGGGCGAGGCGAGCACAATGTAGCGCGCGGACTTCGGATAGTGCAGCATGGCATGCGCCACTTCAGTGCCAATCACTTGGCCGGACAGATAGGACGACAGATCGTCCGTCGCCATTTCTCCGAACAGTCCAAGCGAGCGCACCGAGAAGATGCGATGCAGAAAGCCCGCGGGGTCCTTCAAGGCCGCGCGCACGCCGCGCTCGAAGGCGGATTCGCTTTCGTTTTCGCCGGTCATCAGCTTTCCGAGGATTGTGTGACCCTTCAACGCCGCGAAGACCTCGCCGGTTGTGTAAGTGGTGTAACGCGTGAGCAGCCCGCCTGAGACCTCGATCCACTTGGAGTGCGTCCCCGGGGTCACGAAGAACCCGGCATCGTCCTCCGCCGCGCCGAAGACCTGTGTCTCCTCGCTGCGCATCACGTCGGGGACGCCATCGGGCGAGCGGTAGCTCAGGCCGGTCGCGAAAGCGATGCGGCGGCCACGCTTGGTCGTCATGCGGTGCAAGCGCTTTGCTAGGTCCGTTGGGCCCGCGGGGCAGGGCACATAGGGCAATTCGATCCAACCCTGACGGCTGGTGATCATTCCGGCGGCCAGCACTGGAATGGATGTGTCCCACTCTCCAATATGACTCTCAAGCGCCGCATCGAAATCCCTGTCTTCGACCGAAAGGATGCCCTTTGGCGCCGCCACTTGCGCCATCACCTTGCCGTCTCCGCCGAGGCGATAGGCGCGAAATGATGTCGTGCCCCAGTCGAGGACAATGAGTTCTCCGGACATGCGCTCAGAGC
Organism: Hyphomicrobiales bacterium; assembly: GCA_012032065.1. Lineage (GTDB taxonomy): Bacteria > Pseudomonadota > Alphaproteobacteria > Rhizobiales > Aestuariivirgaceae > Aestuariivirga. The sequence continues at coordinate 5,965 of JAAURV010000134.1, read as the reverse complement.
GTCTTCACGGCGCCGAACTTGAAACCGCCGCGCGCCGCCTTCAGCCTGTTGCGGAGCGGCGCGCCAAAAGGAGCGGCCTCGATCTCGAACTCGTCACCATCTTCGGTGGCGATGCCATCGGCGATGCTGAGCGTTGCCGTTCCAAAGAAATGAATGTGCAGATCGCCGGGCCGCCGGAAGCCGTCATATTTGAAGTGGTGAAATTCGAGATTGGCGAACGTGTGCGACATGTTGCCCTCGCCGGTGATGAAGGGCTTTTCCCAGATCACCTGTTTCTTGCGCCTGATGCGGCTCAAACCTTCGATCTTGCCGGGAATTCCGCCAACGATCATTTCGGGACCGATGGCGCAATGACGCAATTTGGAGTGCGCCAGATAGAGGTAGTTCTGCCGCTCCATGATGTGGTCGGAATATTCGTTGCCAAGCGCGAAGCCCAGGCGGCGCGGCGTGCCTGTGGGATCGATCAGGTAGATCGCGGCAAGCTCGGGCTCTTCGCCGCCATCGAGCGCGAATGCAGGCCGCGGCAGCGGTTGTCCGGTGCCAACCAGCCAAGAACCGTCGCCCTTGTAGAACCATTCCGGCTGCACGCCTGTTTTGCCCTTCGCGGGCCTGCCGCCCTCGAGGCCCATCTTGAACATCTTGAGGGAGTCGGTGAGATCGCCCTCCTTGCTTTCGAGCTTCTTGTGCATGCCGTCGCGCGCCGCCGCGGAACCCAGATGCGTGAGACCGGTGCCGGTGATGATGCAATGGCTGGGATCGGGATGGTCAGCAGGAACCAGAACGCGCTTCTCCTTCAAGGCCGCTGCATAGTTTTCTGCCCCGCGGGTCACCAGTGAAGAGGCCATCGCTTCCAGGCGCTTTCCCTTTTTGATCGCGAGATTGGCAAGCTCGACCGTGGTCGACACATCCTTCAGCAAGGCGATCAAACTGCCGCTCACGATGCCCACACGGCGCTTGCCTTTGCTGTCCTTGATCTGAACGATGTTCATGCTGAGCCCTCTCCCATGATCTTTTGTATGACGAATGGCGCGGCCTGTCATCCGCCGCTATCGATGGGCCAAGTATCGGAAATCCGGTAGCCTTGGGGCCACGGATCGGCAGGGTCGAGCAGCAGAGTTGTATGACCGCTGATCCAGGCTCTGCCTGAGATTTCCGGCACGATGGCTCGTTTGCCGTTCACGCTCGATTCCTCCGCGATCCGGCCCTCGAAGCGGCTGTCGATGATCGAACGGCCAAGAAAACGATCTCCTGCCTTCATCATGCCGTTCGCATGCAACACGGCCATCAGCGCCGAACATCCCGTACCGGTTGGCGAGCGGTCGAGTTTTCCCGGCTTGATCACGCAGCTATTGCGGCTCGACAGCAAACCATCCACAGTTTCAAGCGGGCCGGTGACGAAACAGAAGGAATAGTGCCGCCAGTCCGGCAGCGTGGGATGGGAGAAGGGTAGCTGCTCGTTGGCCGCAGCGACGATCTTCCGCCCCATTTCGGCGATTTTCCGCGCTTCGTCCGGCGCCATCTTGAAGCCGAGACTTTCAGCGCTCGCCATGACGAAACTGTCGCCGCCATAGGCCGTATCGACAGTGATCTTTCCCAGACCCGGAACGTCGAGCGGCGCCTGCAAACGGCCGGCGAAAGACGGCACATTGCGGAGCGTGATGCGCTCGGCTTTTCCATCCTTGCAAAAAGCCCGCACTTCCACGAGACCCTGCGGGCGCCTCCAGCACCAGCCGGGTCTCGGGCTCGGTCATCGGCATGATGCCGGTATCAAGCAGCACGGTCGCCACACAGATGGTGTTGGAGCCCGACATCGGCGGCGTATCTTCCGGCTCCATGATGATGAAACCCATCTGAGCCTTCGGGTTTTTGGGCGGCACCAGCAGATTGATGTGCCGGAAAACGCCGCCGCGAGGCTCGTTTAGCACAAAGCTCCGCAACGCCCCGTCATTGTGAATGAACCGCGACTGTTCCCACAGCGTTTCTCCTGGCGGTGGCGCAACGCCGCCCACGATGACATCGCCAACTTCGCCCTCCGCGTGGCAGTTCACGATCTGAATGGCCTTGCTGGTCCGCATGATCCCCGTTCTCCATACCTTACAAATATTTCATCGTAGCGTTCCTTGAAACCGCCGCAACCGGTTCCATGTTGGCAGGAAGCGGTGCCGGGCCCCTCTGGCAGGATTAGACCTGCGATGTCGGAGCCGCCTTCCATTGATCAGATGCGAGTGGGGACCCGGCATGGATTTCGTTCAGTCAGCTTTGTACGCGGATGTTCTTGGCACACCAGCTTTATTCTGGATGGCCTTCGCCGCTATCGTCATTGGCCTGTTGGTGTTCGATCTTGGCGTCCTACACAAGGGCCAGAAGGAGATCGAGGCCAAGGAGAGTTTTATTCTCTATGCCGGTTACATGGCGATCGCCTTCGCCTTTGGCGGCTGGGTATGGTGGGCGCGGGGGAGCGAGCCGGGGCTTGAGTTCTTCACCGGTTACCTGATCGAACAGTCGCTCGCGATGGACAATATCTTCGTCATCGCCACGATTTTCGGACTGCTGCAGATTCCACGGCAGTATCAGCACCGGGTGCTCTTCTGGGGCATTCTCGGCGTCATTGTGTTCCGCGCCATCCTGATCGGCGTCGGCGCGGCACTTGTCATGTCATTCCACTGGATACTCTTCGTCTTCGGGGCCTTTCTGGTGTTCACCGGCCTCAAGATGTTCCGCGCGTCGCATGAGAAGCCTGACCTTGCGCGGAATCCGGTTCTCAAGTTCGTGCACCGGCATTTCCGGGTGACCAAGAACCTGCACGGCGAACATTTCACGGTGAAGCTGCCCGACCCAAAGACGGGGAAGCTCGTCACCTTCATCACGCCGCTCTTGGTGGCGTTGATCATGGTGGAGTTCGCCGACATCATATTCGCGGTCGACTCGGTGCCCGCGATTTTCGCCGTGACGCAGGATCCGTTCATCGTCTATACGTCCAACATCTTCGCGATCCTTGGCCTTCGCGCGCTCTATTTCGCGCTCGCCGCGGCCATGCACCGGTTCAAGTATCTGCAATACTCGCTCGCCACCATCCTCGTGCTTGTCGGCATCAAGATCTTCCTCGTGCCCATGGGCATCAAGATCGACACGGCGCTCTCTCTTGCGGTCACCGTTGGCGTGCTGGCCTCCGGCATCCTCTACTCGCTGTGGAAAACCCGGAACGGCCGGCCGGAACCGGAGCCGGGCCGCGTGGAAAGTTGACCTGTTTGCCCCAGCCGCTTCATGCGCTATCAGGGGCGATCCAAGGGGAGTCGCATGAAGAAACTCGAACACGCCATTGAAGCCGTCATCTTGGCCTCGCGCTGGCTGCTGGTCGTTTTTTATCTCGGACTGGCGATGGCGTTGGGCCTCTACGCGATCTCTTTCGGCGCAAAGCTCTACGGATTTGTCTCGAAGCTCCTCAGCCTCGACGACACCGGCACGATCCTGCAAATGCTGGCCCTGATCGACGCGGCGCTGGTGGCGAGCCTGGTGGTGATGGTGATCATCTCCGGCTACGAGAACTTTGTCAGCCGTTTCGACAACGCCGAGGGCGAATTGTCGTGGCTCGGCAAGATCGATGCGGGTTCGCTCAAGATCAAGGTGGCGTCCACCATCGTCGCCATTTCATCCATTCATCTTCTGCAGGTGTTCCTCAATGCCACAAGCTTCACCGACTCGCAGCTGATGTGGCTCACCATCATGCACATGGCCTTCGTGGTGTCGGCGCTGTTCCTGGCCTACATCGACCGGGTGATGGCTCAAACCAAGAAAGACAAGGATGCGGAGCACTAAAACAGATGCGCGTTGATCGTTAGGTGAGCCGCGATGCTCGCCACATATCCCAGCGCCACCGCCCAGGCCCATTTGAGATGACTTGAGAAAGTGTAGAGCCCCTTGGCCTGGCCCATCAGCGCCACGCCCGCGGCCGACCCGATCGACAGCATCGAGCGCCACGCCACAGGTGAGCGTGATCAGCAGCCACTGGCCGTGCGACATCTGCGGGTCCATGGTGAGCACCGCGAACATCAGCGGGATGTTGTCGACGATGGCGGAGAGCGCGCCGACGATAATGTTGGCGGTGGTCGGTCCGAGGTCGGCATAGAGGAACTGAGAGGCGAGGGCGAGATACCCCAGCACGCCGAGGCCGCCCACCGCGAAGATGATGCCGAAGAAAAACAACAGCGTGTCCCATTCGACGCGCTGCACCTGCGCGAAGCTGTCGAGCACCATGTCCTGATCGTTGCGGCGATGGCCTTTCCGCTGCAGAAAATACGACCATATCTGCAAATAGCCGAGGCCCAGCATCATGCCGAGTGCCGGCGGCAGATGCAGGAAGTTCTTGAACGACACCGCCGTCACGATCGTCGCGGCGAAGAGAACCATCACACCCCGCGCGCCTGGCTTGAAGTTGATCCGGTCGGTGCGGGGTTCAGGCCGCGTCGCTGGAACGGCGAAATGCATGATGGCCGCAGGCACGAGCCAGTTCACCACCGAAGGTCCAAACAGCACGAAGAATTCCCAGAAGGTCAGTTTGCCCTTCTGCCAGACCATCAGCGTGGTGATGTCGCCGAACGGCGAGAAGGCGCCGCCGGCATTGGCCGCAACCACGATGTTGATGCAGCCGAGCGCCACAAAGGCCCGCGAACCGGAGCCGACAGCCATGACGACCGCACCCATGACCAGCGCCGTGGTGAGATTATCGAGAACGCCGGAGAGGGAGAAACCAAGAGTGCCGGTCAGCCAGAAAAGCTGCCGGTAGCCAAGTCCCATGTTGACGAGCTTGGCGCGCAGCACGTCAAAGACGCGGCGCTCCTCGAGCGTGTTCACATAGGTGATGGCGACCAACAGGAAGAGGAACAGTTCGCCATATTCCTCGATGATGTGGACCGCCTTCTCGTGCGCCAGATCGGCCTGGCCCGCCTGCGTGTAAGCGATGCCGATCAACGCCCAGATCAAACCGCCCGCCAGCATGACGGGCTTGGATTTCCGCATATGGGTCGTCTCTTCGAAAATGACGAGGACATATGCGGCGATGAAAATGGCCAGCGCCAGGTAGCCGGCCCAATGAGCAGTCAGGTCCATGGGCGGGGTTTAGAATGTGCCATCTGAGTCTCACAAGTGGTCGAAGGGTGAATTGTGGGCGAATCGCGGTTCGCCTCACACCGTCCTTAGATACCACTCGAAATCGCGCGCCGTCGGCTCGGCGTAAAACCGGTCGGCTTCGACTTCCTTGATGGTGCAATAGGTGTCGACGAATTCCTTGCCGAAATATTCCTTGAGAATGGATGCACGCCAGAAGGCGTCGATGGCGTCGTACCAGCGCTTGAGGTTGGGGAAGTCCTCGAGCTTCAGGCCGCCGCGCTCGTAGATGCGCAGCCACGGGAAGGTGGCGATATCGGCGATTGTGTAGGGGCCGGCCAGGAACTCGCGGTCCTTCAGCCGCGCGTCCATCACGCCGTAGAGACGCCGCGTCTCCTTGGTGTAGCGCTCGATCGCGTAGGGGATTTTATCGGGCGCGAAGCGGCGGAAGTGATGCGCCTGGCCGAACATCGGGCCGACCCCGCCCATCTGGAACATCAGCCACTGCAGCGTGGTGTAACGCGCACGCGGGTCCTTCGCCAGGAACTTGCCCGACTTGTCGGCCAGATAGATCAGGATCGCGCCCGATTCGAACAGCGCGATTGGCTTGCCGCCCGGACCCTCGGGGTCGACGATCGCCGGCATTTTGTTGTTCGGGCTGATCTTTAGGAATTCAGGCTTAAACTGGTCGCCGGCGCCGATGTCGATGGGGATAACTTTGTAGGCAAGGCCGGTCTCTTCCATCATGATATGGATCTTGTGTCCGTTCGGCGTTGGCCAGGTATAGAGATCGATCATCCGCTGTGAACTCCGCTTCCGCTGGGTCGATGGGGCCGTGGGGTTTTCTGGCGCGAAGTGAGGC
>JAAURV010000133.1 GCA_012032065.1 Hyphomicrobiales bacterium | reverse complement strand
AGCGCGTGGGAGGACTGCTTGCCATCGGTTTTCTGTGCGCCCGGCCTGACGATCACCTTGCCCTGGAAGATGCCGCGCGCGTGTTCGTCGAGCACGCATTTGAACACCTCGCGGCTGGTGCAGTGGGGCACGGCATGATCGATCACCAGCTTGGTGTCGGCATGCTGGCGGCCTTTCAACAGATAGGAGCCGGAGATGCGGGCATCGGCGTTTTCGCCAGCAAAGGTGTAGGTCCCATTCTGGCGATTGAGCCGCGCGCCGGTGGTGAATGTGAAGTCGCGAAGGATGGCCTTTGCTTCCAGGGTCACTTGTGCGTGGGCCAGATGAACGGCCTGCGCTGACTCCACATCGACCTTCACGCGGTCGAGCCGCGCGCCCTCGCCGATGTCGATGCTCATGACGCTGTTCGAAAGATAGTCGCCCACGCCCAAATGGGTTTCGAGAATGGTGGCGGACGCGCCGGGGGCCACTTCAATGCGGTTGCGGATGGCAATCGTGCGCGGCGTTGCATCGGTTGCGATGTGGAGCAGCTCGATGGGCGAATCGGCGGTGCCCGCGATCTTGAGGATCACGCCGCCCGATGCGAACGCTACATTCATCGCGAGCACCGGCTCGTCACCATCCACCGATGGCATCGTGTCACTGACGTCGAGACCCGTCACCTTCGAGCGCGCCTTGTCGAACGTGCCGTTGACGAACACGAGCCGCGCCTTCGCCACCTTGGCGAAGGGCGAAGCCTTCATCAGTGAATCGATATCCTTCTTCGCCGCTTCGATGGCAATCCGCGGTGGATATGGCCGGTCGATCAGCTGGCGCAGATCGGTCCAGCGCCAGTCCTCCATCCGCCGGTGCGGAAGCGTCAGGCCGAGCGCCGTCTCGGCGGTGGTTTGGCAATCGCGTTCACGCGGCCTCCTTGGCGAACTCGGCATAACCTCTGGCTTCGAGTTCAAGTGCCAATTCCTTGCCGCCCGATTTCACAATGCGGCCTTTGGAGAGGACATGCACGACATCGGGAACGATATAGTCGAGCAGGCGCTGATAGTGGGTGATCACGACCATGGCGCGGTCCGGCGAACGCAGCGCGTTGACGCCGTCGGCCACGATTTTCAGCGCATCGATGTCGAGGCCTGAATCGGTTTCGTCCAAAATACAGAGCCTGGGTTCGAGAACCGCCATCTGCAGAATTTCAGCGCGCTTCTTCTCGCCGCCGGAAAAGCCGACATTGACCGGCCGCTTCAGCATGTCCTGGCTGATGCCAAGTTTCGCCGCCTTGTCCTTGACGAGACGCATGAAATCAGGAACGGAAAGTTCTTTCTCGCCCCGCGCTTTCCTCTGCGCGTTGAGCGCCACTTTGAGGAACTGCATGGTGGCAACGCCAGGTATCTCGATCGGATACTGGAACGCGAGGAACAGCCCCCTGGCCGCGCGCTGGTCAGGTTCAAGTGCCAGAAGGTCTTCGCCCCGATAGCTGACGCTGCCCTCAGTCACTTCGTAGCCCTCGCGGCCCGAGAGCACATAAGAGAGCGTCGACTTGCCGGAGCCGTTCGGACCCATGATGGCATGCACTTCGCCGGGCTTCACATGGAGTGTGAGGCCATTGAGGATGGTGCGATCCTCGTTTTCGAGTTTGACGTGGAGATTGGCGATTGAGAGCATTTCTTGAACTTTCCTAAATCACTTTCAGCGTCTTTAGCGGCGTTCCTTCCGCTTTTCTCAAACCGTCATTCCAAACGCGCGCGGTGGCGCGCGATTTGGAAAGCTCCAGCGGATCTTCATCCTTCCCCCGTCGGGGAAGGTGGCGCGAAGCGCCGGATGAGGGCCTTGCGGCAGCGCAAATGTCAGAACTTCAGGTGCTGTGTCATTCGTCAAGACCCTCATCCGCCCCTTCGGGGCACCTTCTCCCATGGGAGAAGGGTGATCGTCAGATCACATGCGTTTGCCATACGGCTCGCGCTGCGCTGCGCTCCGCTTGGCTGGAATGACGGAGTGGTGGAAGAGCTAACCAACACTTCCCTCCAGACTTATCCCGATCAGCTTCTGCGTTTCCGCCATGAACTCCATGGGGAGCTGCTGCAACACGTCGCGGACGAAGCCGTTGACGACCAGCGCCACGGCCTCTTCCGCCGAAAGCCCGCGGCTCCGGCAATAGAACAGCATGTCCTCGCTGATCTTGGAGGTCGTGGCTTCATGCTCGAAATGCGCCGTCGAGGTCTTGGCCTCGATATAGGGCACGGTGTGCGCGCCGCATTTGTCGCCGATGAGGAGCGAGTCGCACTGGGTGAAGTTGCGCGCGTTCGTTGCCTTGCGGTGAGCGGATACAAGCCCGCGATAGGTATTGTCGCTGTGGCCCGCGGCGATGCCCTTGGAGATGATGCGGCTCGAGGTGTTCTTGCCCAGATGGATCATCTTGGTGCCGCTGTCGACCTGCTGGCGGCCATTGGAAATGGCGATCGAATAGAATTCGCCGCGCGAGTTGTCGCCGCGCAGAATGCAGCTGGGATATTTCCAGGTGATGGCGGAGCCGGTTTCCACTTGCGTCCATGAAATTTTCGAGCGCGGCCCCCGGCAGTCGCCGCGCTTGGTCACGAAATTATAGATGCCGCCCTTGCCTTCGGCATCGCCCGGATACCAGTTCTGCACGGTCGAATATTTGATCTCGGCATCGTCGAGCGCGATCAGTTCGACGACCGCCGCGTGAAGCTGGCTTTCGTCTCGGGTGGGCGCCGTACAGCCTTCGAGGTAGGAGACGTAGGAACCCTTGTCGGCGACGATCAGCGTGCGCTCGAACTGGCCGGTATTCTTTGCATTCATGCGGAAGTAGGTGGACAACTCCATCGGGCAGCGCGTGTTCGGCGGCACATAGACGAAGGAGCCGTCGGAAAACACGGCCGAGTTCAGCGCCGCATAGAAATTGTCGCCCTGCGGCACCACGGAGAACAGATACTTCTTCACCAGTTCGGGGTGCTCGCGCACGGCTTCCGAGATCGAGCAGAAGATCACGCCCGCTTTGGCAAGCTCCTCCTTGAAGGTGGTGACGACGGAGACCGAATCGAACACCGCATCGATGGCGACCTTGCCAGGCGCATATTCGCCGCCCGCCTCGTCAAGCTCGCTCTTCTCGCCCTGCTTGCGCACGCCCGCGAGAATTTCCTGCTCCTTCAACGGAATGCCGAGCTTGGCGTAGGTTTCAAGCAGCTTGGGGTCGATCTCGTCGAGGCTCCTGGGTGCTGCCTGCGCCTTGGGCGCCGCATAATAGTAGAGGTCCTGAAAGTCGATCCTGGGATAGGAGACCCTGGCCCAGGTGGGCTCATCCATGTTGATCCAGCGGCGATAAGCCTCGAGCCGCCAGTCGAGCATCCATTGGGGCTCGTTCTTCTTCTCCGAAATGAAGCGCACGATATCTTCCGAGAGACCCTTGGGCGCGAATTCGGTTTCGATGTCGGTCGTGAAGCCGTACTTGTACTTGTCGACGTCGATGTCCTTCACAAGCTCTATGGTGTCGAGATCGGCCATTTTTGTCTCTCTTATGCGGCGCGGCGCGAAAGGCGCGCCATGATTTTACGATGGGCAGCGAGGAAGCGGTTCACATCCTCTTCGGTCGAATTCCAGCCGAGACTGACGCGGATCGCTGTCTCGTCGATGCCCATGGCGGCGAGCACATGGGACTTCGACACTTTGCCCGAGGAGCAGGCGGAGCCCGATGAAATAGCGATGCCTTCGAGATCGAAGTTCATCACCAGCGTCTCGGCCTTGATGCCGGGAACGTAGAAGCAAGCAGTGTTGGGCAGCCGCTCAGCGCCCGCGCCAACGATCACCGCGCCTTCAAGATTCGATTCAAGCCGGTCGCGCAACTCCTTGACCGCGAATCCTTTTTCGACAGTGGCGGCGAAACCGGCGATGGCCGCGATGTTTTCGGTTCCAGCCCGGCGGCGCAACTCCTGCCCACCGCCATGCATGAGGGGTTCGAGCACGAGCCCATCGCGCACGATCAGCGCGCCAGCACCAACCGGCCCGCCCAGCTTGTGAGCCGTAAACGTCATCATGTCGGCGCCGAGCAAAGCGAAGTTCACCCCGATCTTGCCCAGTCCTTGCACTGCGTCCACATGCAAGAGAGCGCCCGCGTCATGAGCGATGTTCGCGATCTCCCGCACCGGCTGGATGACGCCGGTCTCGTTGTTCGCGAGCATGACCGACACAAGCGTGTTGGGTCCGCGCTTGAGGAGAGAAGGAAGGGACTCTGGAATGATCGTGCCGCTTAGATCGGCGGGAATAAAGTCGACCGGTTTGCCCGTGGCGCGCGCGGCTTCGATCACCGAAGGATGTTCGATTGCGGAGAGCAAGAAGCGCTCGGCACCCGCGCCCTTGATGGCGAGGTTGTTTGCTTCCGTGCCGCCGCTCGTGAAGATCACCATGGGCGCAATGGCGCCGACCGCGCGCGCAATCGTTTCGCGGGCGTCATCTACGAATTTCCGCGCGCTGCGGCCTTCGAAATGGATCGACGAGGCATTGCCGCCCGCCTCCAGCGCCGCCAGCATCGCCGCCTTCGCCTCGCGGCGGAGCGGACTTGTGGCGTTATGGTCGAGGTAAGTCCTCACGCCATGGGCCTCACATAGCGGTCCTTCGCCTGCTTGATCGAGGCCGAGAGCGCCAGATTTCGGCGGTTCACAACGTCGTCCAGCGTGATCGAGCCGAGGAAATACATCATCTGCCGGCCAAGCGAAGACCACAGTCATGGGCGCAGCACTGCTCGCCCTTGACGCATCCATCCACTGCATCGCCCTCGCAGCGGGTGACGCGGAGTGGCTCGTCCACCGCCACGATAATGTCGGCCATCGGGATATCGGCGGCGGATTTCGCAAGCATATAACCGCCGCCCGGCCCGCGCGCGCTGTGCACCAGCCCGGCCCGGCGCAATTTTCCGAACAGCTGTTCCAGATATTCCTGGCTGATCTCCTGCCGCTCGGCGATCTCAGCCAGCGAAACGGGCGCGCCGGTGGAGTTCTGGCCAATGTCGATCATGGCCATCACGGCATACCGGCCCTTGGTGCTCATTTTCATAGGCGAACCCTCGCGGACAGCGATGAAAGGCTTGCTTTTTCACCCCCGAGCCATGCTAAGGACACCGGGCTTCGCGGGATGGGTGCAAGACAGCCTAGTCTTGAACCATTCTAAGAAGGAACATAAGAAATCCGAGTGCCGGAGTCAACTATTTCGGCTGTGGATCAGCCGCAATTCCGCGCGCCGCAGGAAGGAACTTCCCAGCAGTATGCCTGAAGTCATTTTCAATGGGCCCGCCGGCCGCATCGAAGGCCGTTATCACCACTCGAAGCCAGCCGGCTCGCCCATTGCCATTCTGCTGCATCCGCATCCGAGCTTCGGCGCACGATGAACAATCCTATCGTGCATTCGCTCTATCATATGTTCGTGAGCCGCGGCTTTTCCGTGCTTCGGTTCAATTTCCGCGGCGTCGGCCGCAGCCAGGGCCTGTTCGAGAATGGCGCGGGCGAGCTCTCCGATGCGGCCTCTGCACTCGACTGGCTGCAGGCCCACAACCGCGAGGCCAAAATCTGCTGGATCGGAGGCATCTCGTTCGGCGCGTGGATTTCCATGCAGCTATTGATGCGGCGTCCGGAGATTTCAGGTTTTATTTCGGTGGCGCCGCTGGCGAAGCACTACGACTTCTCGTTCCTTGCGCCCTGCCCCGCCTCGGGTCTGTTCGTCAACGGCGAGAAAGATACGGTCACGGCGCCGGAAGCGGTGCACACACTTGTTTCCAAGCTCAAGACCCAAAAGGGCATCGCCATCGAGCACAAAGTCATTCCCGGCGCCAATCACTTCTTCCAGGACAAGGTCGACGAGCTGACCAAGATTTGCGCCGATTATCTCGACAAGAGGCTCGCGCGCGAGGCTTAAGGCTCCGCGATCACGCCGCCGGCTATCGGCTGTGGGACACCCGTGGTTCCCGGATAAGAGAGCGGCAATCCGCGCAATGAGCGAACCGCGAGATAGGCCCAGGCTTCGGCCTCCATCGAGTCGCCGTTGAATCCGCAGGCTTCGGCTTTCATGACGCGTGGGAGGAGTTGCTCAAGTCCCGCCATGATCGCGCTGTTGTGCCGTCCGCCGCCGCAGAAGATCCACGCCTGCGGGTCTTCCGGCACATTCTCGCGAGCCATCGCGATCGCACGCACAGTGACGGCTGTGAGTGTTGCGGCGCCATCCTCGACGGAAAGGCTGTCGAGGGCGATGCCCGCAAAAGTATTGCGGTCAAGCGATTTTGGCCCTCTCTCTTCGAAGTAGCTGTCGCCAAGAAACTGCGCGGCGATGCCTTCATCGATGCGGCCCTTCGCAGCACTCCGGCCACCTTCGTCGCGCGCCACTCCGGTTTTGCGCTTCATCCAATCGTCGATCAGCGCATTGCCGGGGCCGGTATCGAACGCGGCGAGATCACCGTCGCTCCCAATCCACGTGATGTTCGCGACGCCACCGATGTTCACGAATGCCAGCGGACGATGCGTAACCGCCTTCGCCAGAGCCCGGTGATAGACAGGCACAAGCGGCGCGCCCTGCCCTCCAGCCGCCACATCAGCGGCGCGCATGTCGTAAACGACTCGCACGCCCAACTCGCGGGCTAAAGTTTTCCCGTCGCCAAGCTGCATGGTAAGCCTTTTCTCAGGGCGATGGATCACGGTTTGGCCGTGAAAGCCGATGACGCCAACGTCATCCATTTCAAGAGCCTCTTCCTTCGCGAAGTTGCGCGCGGCATCGGCATGCCATCGCGTCAAGGAATCTTCCGCTTCGCCCAAAACACCATGCCGATCATCACGCGAGACGGCCAGCTTTGCTTCTTCCAGCGCCCTTCGCAGGAGCTGCCGTTGTTCCTCGGAATATGCGAACGTCCGCGAGGCCCCGCGGCGCACCACGTCATCGCCGTCGGTTTCGATCAGCGCCACATCGATGCCGTCGAGCGAGGTTCCCGACATCAGCCCCATGGTACGCATCGTTTTTGACATCATTCGAGCCTGTGTTATGAGCGCCCCGCCATGAGCAGCTACAAATCCGATTTCCTCAACACACTCGCAAACCGCGGCTTCATCCATCAGGTCTCCGATGCCGAAGGCCTCGACCGGCTCGCCCAATCCCGCGAGGTCATTGCCTATATCGGATTCGATTGCACCGCCAAATCCCTGCATGTCGGCTCGCTCGTGCAGATCATGATGCTGCACTGGGCGCAGCGCACCGGGCAAACGCCGATTGCTCTGATGGGCGGCGGCACGACGCGCGTCGGAGATCCGTCAGGGCGCGACGAAAGCCGCAAGATGCTCACGATTGAAGAGATCGAGGACAACAAGGCGGGCATCCAAGAGGTCTTCAAACGTTTCCTCGATTTCGGCGACGGCCGAGGCCGCGCGCGCATGATCGACAATGCCGAGTGGCTCACCAAGCTCCAACTACATCGACATGCTGCGAGACGTGGGCCGGCACTTCTCGGTCAACCGCATGCTGGCCATGGATTCGGTGAAGCTCCGGCTCGAGCGCGAGCATGAGCTCTCCTTCATCGAGTTCAACTACATGGTGCTGCAGTCCTACGATTTCCTCGAGCTTGGCCGGCGCCTGGGCTGCCGGCTGCAGATGGGCGGGTCGGACCAGTGGGGCAACATCGTCTCGGGCGTCGACCTCAACCGGCGCATCGACAACCGCGCCGTCTTCGGCCTGACCACGCCGCTGATCACCACGTCGTCGGGCGCCAAGATGGGCAAGACGGCGGCGGGCGCGGTGTGGCTGAACGCCGAGCGCCTCAGCCCCTACGACTACTGGCAGTTCTGGCGCAACACCGAGGACGCGGACGTGGGGCGCTTCCTGCGTCTGTTCACCGACTTGCCGGTGGAGGAGATCGCGCGGCTGGAGAA
>JAAURV010000132.1 GCA_012032065.1 Hyphomicrobiales bacterium | reverse complement strand
GCCGGGCTGGTCATCTCCTTCGCTGGAACCGCGCTGCTGGTGTGGGACGGCAGCCCTTCGGCGGCGGAGCTTGGCGGTTCCGAGCTTGCCCGTGGCTTGCTTCTCATCTTTCTCGGCGGAGCATCTTGGGCAATCTTCGTTATCTTCTCGCGGACGCTGATCGAAACCTATGGCGCATTGAAGATAACCGGCCTCGCCAGCCTGATCATCGCCGTGCCCATGTTGCCGTTCGTCGATCAGGATACGATCGGGGTTCTGAAATCGCTGGATCGCAATGCCCTCTTCTCCCTGCTGTTCCTGACCTTTCTTGGAGCGACCGCCAGCCTCGTCGCCTGGAATTACGCCGCGGGTCAATTGAAGCCATCTCTCCTCGGCGCATCGCTCTATCTGGTGACGCCGCTGTCGGTCGCTGCCGGCTGGGCCATGCTCGACGAACAGGTAACGGCGAAAATTCTTTTGGCCGCCATGATCATCATGATCGGCGTCGGCGTATCGCAACTACGCGGCAAGGCGGGATCACTGGACAAGATCACATGAGACGCTAGAAGGTTGGTCATGAAAACCGCCCGCTCCATTCCCTGGTATCTCATCCCCGCCCGTGCTGATCGTGGCCGGCTGCCTGGTTTCGATGGTGAATTTCGGCGTGCGTTCGACATTTGGCCTGTTCACCGCGCCTGTCTCTGAAGCGCATCAATGGCCGCGCGAGGTTTACTCGCTGGCGCTTGCCCTGCAAAACCTGCTTTGGGGCGCGGCAACGCCCATCGCCGGTGCATTCGCCGACCGTTACGGATCGGGCCGCGTCTTGATCGGCGGCGGCATCGTCTATTTCATCGGCATTCTGATCATGGCCTATGCCGACGTGCCGCTGGTGTTTCATTTCGGCGCCGGCATTCTCGTCGGCATTGGCATCGCCTTCTCGTCCTTCGGCATCGTCATGGCGGCACTCGGCCGCGTCGTGCCGCCGGAAAAGCGCTCCTGGGCCTTCGGCATCGCCACCGCCGCAAGTTCCATGGGGCAATTCATCTTCTCGCCTTTCGCGGGCGCGCTGATCTCGGCTTATGGCTGGCGGGAGTCGCTGTTCATCCTGGCGTTCTCAAGTCTTTCGATCATCGTATTCGCGCTGCCCTTCCTGCGCCGTATCGACGCCCCGGCATCGGCTGCCAACGAAACGAACCTGCCCATGGCCAGGCGATCGCCCGCGCCTTCGGGCATAACTCCTACCGGCTGCTCGTCGCGGGCTTCTTCGTCTGCGGCTTTCAGCTTGCCTTCATTGCCGTGCATCTTCCGCCCTATCTCAACGAACACGGCATCAGCGTCGAGTTCGCGGGCTTCGCCATGGCGGCGATTGGCCTCTTCAATGTCGTGGGCTCATACACGGCCGGCGTCATCGGCGGGCGCGGGGAAAAGCGCGTGCCGCTGAGCCTCATCTATCTCCTGCGTTCGGTGGCGGTCACCGTCTTCCTGTTGTTCCCCGTGACCACCACATCTACGTTGATTTTCACCGCGAGCCTTGGGTTTCTTTGGCTGTCAACGATACCGTTCACCATGGGCCTGGTCATCGTCATGTTCGGCACGCGTTACATGGCGACGCTCTATGGCTTCGTATTCTTCAGCCACCAGTTGGGTTCCTTCATTGGCGTGTGGCTTGGCGGCAAGCTTTACGATCTCTACGGCAGCTACGATCCGGTATGGTGGATGTGCGTGGCGCTCGGGCTGTTCGCGGCCATCGTGCACTTGCCGATCCGCGAGCGCGCCGCACCCGCCTTCGCCGCGGCATGATCCGATGCGCTGGCCCGGCCACCGCCTCGCGCTCGGTTTTTCGTTCAGTGTACTGATTGTATGGCTTGCCGTCATGGCGGTTCTGATGCGCCAGGCAGCACTTCCGCCCGAGGCGAGCGGCACGATGCTCGCCGTGTTCGATCCCGGTACGCCCGGCGATCAGGTCTTCGCATCGATTATCGCTTCCGGCGCCAAGCCTGTCCGCGAAACTGCTTTCGGATTCATCTGGGTTGTGAGCGGAGAAGAACCGGGGCTTGCGGGGCGCCTCGAGCAGAATGGCGCGCTTGGCGCTTACGACGAGTTGCCCCTGAGCCCCACCATCGCCGGATGTTTCGCGCTCGCTGATGCAAAACTCAGCAACATGCTCACGCCTTGAGCTGGCAGCACTCTTACCGAATGACTGCCAATTTACCGAACTTTTTCATTAATTCGACGTTCATTTTCTTGACGGCACAATCTCCCGCATTGAAGTTTGGAGGTTGTGCGACTTAAGGAGAACGGCGATGCACGGCAGAGAGCTTGAATGTCAGTTGCGTGGATGGAGTTTGACCACGGCGGAGATCATGTATCGCATGCCGGACTTCCGCGACATCCTGCAAACCTTCGTCTGGCAGGACTACGACCTCGCTCCCAAGTTTCCGCGGCTCATCAAGTTCCTCGATTTCTGGACGCACAATCTCGACGGCCCCTTGGCCGCGGTGCGCGTCACTCACAACCGGATCATCGGCCCGCACGAATTCCGCCACGTCGGCCACGAGTGGCGGCTGCACTAGGCAACAAAACGAAAATGGCAGGGCGACATCCTGCAATCGTGAACCGCGATTGAGTTACCGCGAATAATACTCGACCACGAAGTGCGGCTCCATCTGCACCGGGTATGGCACATCCGAGAGCGCCGGCACCCGGGCGAGCTTTGCAGTCATCGCCTTGTGATCGACTTCGATGTAGTCCGGCGTGTCGCGCTCGGCGAGTTGGGCTGCTTCGAGCACCACGGCCATTTCCTTGGCCTTGGCCGACAACTCAATCCCCTCGCTCACCTTGACCCGGATCGATGGCACTGTCACACGCCGGCCATTCAACTTGACATGGCCATGGCTCACGAGCTGGCGCGCCGCAAACATTGTCGGCACGAACTTGGCCCGATAGACGATCACATCGATGCGGCGCTCGAGCAGGCCGATCAGGTTCTCCGAAGTATCGCCCGTAATGCGCGAAGCTTCCTCGTAGACTTTGCGGAACTGGCGCTCGGAAATATTGGCGTAGTAGCCCTTCAGCTTCTGCTTCGCCTTCAGCTGAACGCCGAAGTCCGAAAGCTTGCCCTTGCGGCGCTGGCCGTGCTGGCCCGGTCCGTATTCACGCTTGTTCACCGGGCTCTTGGGGCGGCCCCAGATGTTCTCGCCCATGCGGCGGTCGATTTTATGCTTCGCGGTTGCGCGCTTCGTCATTTACAGCTCTCAAAGTTGCGTTGAAGCGTGAAGACGCAAATGCTTTGCGGCTTTACAGCCCCAACCGGTTTCAGTTGGAGCCCACCCTCCTCGACACCGGTCTCCCGGCCGACAGACCGCGCGGTGCGCGGTCACGGGCAAGCAAAACGCGGAGGCAGCACCTCCGCGGATGGCGGCTCTATAAGGAAGTCGGGGGCTGGTGTCAAATTCGCGCCTATTTCAATCGCGCAACATCCAGGCGATGGACGCTACCGGCTGTTTGCGGCTTCCATGGCGGATAGTAGTCCAGAACCAGCGGGTCATGGCCCGGCACCACATGAGCCCGCGAGGTGGCAAGCTGTTCCAGGCGTGTGTAGGTCTTCAGCGTCTCGGCCACGTCGACAGTGATCGAGAAGGGTTTGCGGCGTTCGAAATTCTCGTAGAGATGCGTGGCATCGGAGGCGAGCACCACGTGACCGGAGCCGGTTGCCACTCGTACGCATTGCAGGCCCTTGGTATGCCCCGCCGCCTTATGCACGGTGATGCCCGGCGCGATTTCGCCGTCGCCGTCATGGAACTGCACTCGGCCGGAGTAGATTTTTTCACCAGACTGCAGACGTGACCGACTGTGAAGGGATGGCGCAGCACTTCGTCGCACATGCATGGCCCGGTGGCATAGGCAACCTCCGCTTCCTGGATGTGGAAGCGCGGCGGGAAACCGGTCCAACGTACCAGCATGATCGTAGTGAAGATGGGTAATGACGACGGTCTCCACGGCTCGCGCATCGATGCCGATATTGGCCAGAGCTTCCACCGGATCGTGTTCGATGGCGCGGTTCCGGTTGCTCGATTCCTCGGCATCGAACCCCGTGTCGACCACGATAGTGCGGTTGGCATTGCGGATCACCCAGACGAAATAGTCGATGGGTTGCGGGCTGGCGTGGTCGTCGGGCAGCATGAAGTTGTCGAGCCGCGTGCGGTTGGCGTGGCGTGCGTATTTCAACGCCAGGATTTCATACGTCTCGCTCATCTCGGCACCTCCAGGAACTCAGCGGTTGGAAATCCCATCGCGGAATAAGCGCCGAGGGACTCGGACGCTCCGCCTCGCGCCGAGGTCAGGATCACCGAGTTCGGCGGCGGCGCGCCATCCGCTGGCCCCTTGAGCGGCGTTTCGTCCAGCACGTCGGCAGCACGGCGGGCGATGGCGGGTGCGGGATCGATATAGGTCACCTCCCATGGCGCCACTTTCCGGATGTCTTCGATCAGCAGCGGATAATGCGTACAGCCGAGCACCACGACGTCCGTCTGCTGCCCATCGCGCTTGCGGAAGACGGGTGCGATTTCGGCCTTGAGTTCTTCCGGATTAGGCGCGTGACCTTTGAGTTTCTGCTCGGCGATTTCGGCGAGCCGTTTCGCTCCGTGCAGGAACACCTTGCAGTGATAGGCGTAGGTATGGATGAGCGCGTGGGTATATTCGCGGCTTGCGGTTCCCGGCGTCGCCAGCACGCCGATAACGCCGCTCTTCGTCTGCGCCGCCGCCGGCTTGATGGCCGGCACCGTTCCGACGAACGGCACTTTGTATGCCTCGCGCAATGCCGCCAGCGCCAACGTCGAAGCCGTGTTGCATGCTACCACGACGATATCCGGCGCGGTTCGTTCAAGCAGTTCGCCCATGACCCGCACGATGCGTTTCACCAACTCCTCTTCGCCCCAGGCGCCATAGGGAAAGGCGGCGTTGTCGGCCGCGAAAATCAAATGCGCCGCGGGCAGCTGGGTACGGACAGCCCGTGCCACGGTCAATCCGCCCATGCCGGAGTCGAAGATGAGGATGCGGGGTGTGGTCATAGGAACTCGCGAATTGTGAGTACCGAATAGCAGCGGTAATTCCAAGCCCGACTATTCGTTGCCTTCCCTCTTCCTCTTCTCATGCACCCGCGTCAGCGAGGAGATCATCCCGCGCAGGCTGCGCACTTCCTGCTCGGTCAGCGCGGCGCGCGCATAGAGATTACGGATGTTGCGCAGCATGCCGGGCTTTTTCTCCTCGGTTTTGAAGAAGCCCGCCGCATCCAGTTCGCGCTCCAGATGCTCCAGAAAACCATGGAGTTCGTCCTTCGTGGCGGGCCGCGTGCCGGGTGTCTGCAATCCCGGCCCATCAAGCGCCGGAAGTTCCGGCGTTGCCTGCCCTAGCGACGGCGCTTGCTCGCGGTACCACTCGTAACCCATGAGCAGCACAGCCTGGGCGATATTGATCGAGGCAAAAGCAGGGTTGACGGGGGCGGTGACGATCGCATCGGCCAGCGAAATCTCGTCGTTCGAAAGCCCCCAGCGTTCGCGCCCGAACAGCATCGCCACGCGCTCACCACGCCCGATGCGTTTCCGCATCTCGTCTCCCGCCTGCACGGGCGTGATCACATCCTTCGCCATTCCCCGCGGACGCGCCGTCGTGGCGAGCACGAAGTTCATGTCGGCCATCGCCTGCGGCAAAGTCTCGAACACCCGCGCCTCTTCGAGAATCCAGTGCGCACCCGAGGACGCCGTGAACGCCTTCTTGTTCGGCCAGCCATCGCGCGGCTCCACGATCCGCATCTCGTGCAGCCCGAAATTGGCCATGGCGCGCGCCGCCGTGCCGATGTTCTCGCCAAGCTGCGGATTGACCAGCACCACAACGGGCGAGGGGCCAGTTGCCTGATTGCGCGACTTATCGGTGCCTGACATGCCGATATTCCAGTATCTCAAGTGATTTGCACAACACCGTCATTCTCGCCACAGCTGCCAGACATCTCCAAGCCGATGCCATTATTCAACGACAAGAAGCGCCTCTTTGCCCTCGCGCAGGAATGCTTCCACCCGGTTCGTATTCCTCCGCAGCAGCGCTTCGAGCGCCGCTACGGAAGCATTGCCGCACCGAAGCCAAGCCACCTTTGGTGGCGCGCCAAGCAAGAAACTTAGATGATGAAAGTCGGCATCTTTTGAAATGATCGAGAAGCCGCTGTCGCGAGCGTAGTCCCAGATGGCGCGATCTGCGGCCCTGGCTAGTCCAATGGACTTGACGTGCCTCGAACCGGCAAACAGGCCAGAAAATAGCGTCTCGAAACTGCTCGGAAGATTCTGATCAAAAAGCAGCTTCAAGATCAGGCCGCGCCAAGCAGCCGCCGCTCCCGGTCGGCCGCAAATGAAAGACAGGCGCGAATGTCATCTTGGTTCAACTCCGGAAATTCCGATATGATTTCGGCTTCGCTCATGCCAGATGCCAGATATTCGAGAACATCTGACACAGTAATCCGCGTGTCGCGCACGCAGGGTTTGCCTGAACGCCGCTCTGGATCGATGGTTATGCGCTTGCTGTAATCCATACCCGCAATTTGCGGCAGCGAATTGCCGCGGTCAAGCCAACCCTACTCCCGCCCCGCCAGACGCCGCGCGGTTCTCAGTTCGGGGAACCAGCGTGCCCACAGGCCGGCGACCGCGATCGTCCCTGCCCCGCCGATCACCACAGCCGAAACCGCGCCGATCCACGCGGCCACAACGCCGGCGCGGAATTCGCCGAGTTCGTTCGATGCGCCGATGAAGACGCGGTTCACGGCATTGACGCGGCCGCGCACTTCGTCCGGGGTCCAGAGTTGCAGCAGCGTCTCGCGGATGTAGACGCTCACCATGTCGAACGCGCCCATCATCATGAGCGCGAAGATCGACAGCGGCACCCAGACGGAGACGCCGAACACGCAGGTGAAGAAGCCAAAGGCCGCAACACAAACGAAGAGTATGACGCCGGCCCGGTCCTTGATGCCGTATTTCGCCAGATAGAGCGCCATGGCGACCGCGCCGATGCCGGGGGCGGCGCGCAGCAGCCCCAGCCCCCATGGCCCCACCTCCAAAATGTCGCGCGCATAAACCGGCATCAGCGCCACGGCCCCTCCCAGCAACACCGCGAAGAGATCGAGCGAGATCGCCCCCAGAACGATCTTCTCCTTGCGGATGAAGTCGAAGCCGGCAAACAGCGTTTCGAGCGAGGTTTCCGCCGCATGATTGAGTTGCGGCACACGACCGATCAAAGCCACGAGCGCCACCGCCAAACCGATGAGTGCCAGGGCCGTGCCATAGGCGAAAGAACCCGAAATGCCATAAAGCAGCCCGCCCGCCACCGGCCCACATATGTTGGCGATCTGCCAACTCATGGAGTTGAGCGAAATGCCATGCGGAATCGCCACTTTCGGCAGAAGATTTGGCGCCAGCGCATCGGCGGCCGGGTTCATGAAGGCGCGCGCGTGCCCAACACCGCGAGGATGATGAACACCGGCCAAACCTCTACCGGGTTCGACAGCGTGAACAGCAAGAGCGCCACCGCCGCCATTGCCTCAACGCCGAGGCACAGACCCATGATCAGCCGTCTGTTGAACTTGTCCGCGACAAACCCGGTCACCAGCACCAGAAGCAACGGCGGCAGGAACTGCACCAGGCCCACGAACCCCAAATCCAGCGGATCGCGGGTGATGTCGTAGACCTGCCATCCCACCGACACCGACATGATCTGCACCGCAAAACTCGCGGTCCACAGCGCCAGCCAGTAGCTGACGAAGGGCCAGTAGTGGAGAGCATTTGCGGAGGGCTGATCGGCGGCGGACTCAGCGGAGGTCATGTGAACCTGCCGTGCCACGACCGGCGGGCCGTGTCAAAACGGTGCTTCGAGCGAGTGTGCCAACCCCGTGTCCTTCGAGGGCCGCGTTCCGCGGCCACCTCAGGACGAGGGTGGATTTAGGACCTCGTCCTGAGGTG
>JAAURV010000131.1 GCA_012032065.1 Hyphomicrobiales bacterium | reverse complement strand
ACGAGTTTACCACACATACCTCATGCTGAGGTCCCTCCGAAGGAGGGCCTCGAAAGCATGGCCGCAAGCGCGATTTTTATCGCTCGGACTGGCGGCCTGCTTCGAGGCATCGCGTTCCGCGATGCACCTCAGCACGAGGTTCTTGGAAATTGGCCTTCCCAATTAAAATTTGGAGACAGAAATTTTAATTCAGCAGGGCGAGTCAAAATCTGGAGTCCGCAATTTGACTACCGGATGAGAGCGGACAAACTCCTAAACTGCGTACTACCCGCCCCACCCAACATCTCGAACACCGCCATCTCCGTGTTCACCACCGCAACGCCGGCCTGCCGCATCCGGTCGAAGGCGAGACTCACGGAGGTTTCCTTGCGTGACGACACCGCGTCCGCTGCCACGAAAACCCAACCCCGCCTGCGCCATGTCGCCGCCGTCTGCAGCACGCAGACATGCGCTTCGATGCCGGCAATCAGAACTTGCGGACGGCCATTTTCGAACGCGCCGATCAGATGTTTCTTCAGCGCCGCATCGCGCCAGCACGAAAACGCCGTCTTCTCGAACACCGGCGCATTGCCGATCTCCTCGCGGAGCGCCGGAACCGTATGCCCCAGCCCCTTCGGATATTGTTCCGAAACCGCAAGCGGCACGTCGAGCGCCTTCGCCGCCTGGATCAGGATCGCAGCGCGCGCCTCGGTTTCCTTCGCATGCGCCATCGCCGGCAACAGCCGCTCCTGGATGTCGATGAGGAGCAGGGTCGTCCTTTCGCGTTCCAGAAGCACCTAGTGTGATCCCTTTGAGGATGAACCGCTCGATTTCAGGCTCTGCCTGAAGACGTCGCGCAGTCGTCTTTTTTCTATTGGGCTAAGTTGTCTTGAAAGTTTGTCGCGAGCTGTACCGAGGAGTTTACCGTCGATGTCAGGGGGTATTGCGATCTGAGCCAAAATAGTTGCAATCTCGCCTTCTGATAAATTCCGGGAGATAAGGGCAACGGTCTCACCGAAGGCTCTTTCCAAATCTACCGACGCTCCCTCAGCTAGTTTTTCAGGTGCAGAGGCAGAACTCTCTTTCACAGAGGTTGGTGAACTCGTTACAGATAAGAACTTACTGATCTCATCGAGTGCCCACTCAGTCGTGGTGTCTGCTTCCTGCAGGAGGAGCTGAGATTGCGAACCGCGACTGGGCACTATTCCAACCAAGTGGACCCTGACACCGCAGCTTTGCGCAATGGTTACACCAACTCGCACGTCTTCATCCCCTGAAACCAATAGTGCGTCGCTCAATGCCCTATTGCGTGCGAGTTCGATCAAATCTGTTACAATAAGAGAATCGACTCCCTTTTGCTCGCCGTGACTGTTGATGAAACCCAACCGAAGTTTTATATTTTTCATTGAAGGCCAGGTCGATTGTTGGGCAGTCGGCCCGGCGACCGATGCTCCATCATACCAGTAGATACGTAGCAGTTCAGATTTGGGGCTTTTTTGAAGCCATGGTGTTAAGCAGCAGTTCAACTATCTGTTGCTTGTCTAGCCGTACCCTATGCCGAGGCTGCTTTACACCACAAAGCGCAACTGATCCTTGCGCAAACACATATCCAGCATCCACAAAAATGCCGCACCGCATGGACATGCCCCCCGAAATGTAGAGAGGCCCCCGCAGGGGCCTCTTAGTAGCCCAACGCTCCAACTAACAATGTAGAGCGGAGCTTGGGTCCATTAATATATGGCCGCCAATCACAAAAAGTCAATGAAAACGCATAAACATTTGAATTTCAAACCAATTCGGCCACCTTCAGCCCGAACGCATAAATGATCGCCACTTCCTTCAATCTGTCGAACCGTCCCGAAGCGCCGCCGTGGCCTGCGCCCATGTTGGTCTTAAGCAGAAGCAGATTGTCGCCGGTTTTAAGTTCGCGCAACTTCGCCACCCACTTCGCCGGCTCCCAATAGGTGACGCGCGGGTCGGTCAGCCCTGCGAGCACGATGATATGCGGATAATCCTTGGCCTCGATCCGCTCGTAAGGCGCATAGGATGCAATCGTTTCGTAAGCCGCCTTGTCGGTGATGGGATTGCCCCACTCAGGCCATTCCGGCGGCGTCAGCGGCAACGTGTCGTCGAGCATGGTGGTGAGAGCATCGACGAACGGCACTTCCGCGACAATGCCGCGGAACAGATCCGGCGCCATGTTGGCCACCGCGCCCATCAGCAGTCCACCGGCACTTCCTCCCTGCGCCACGATATGCCCACGCGCCGTGAAGCCTCCCATCACCAGAAACTCGCCGCAGGAAATGAAATCGCGGAACGTGTTGGTCTTCTTCTCGAGCTTGCCGTCCTTGTACCAGTGCCGCCCCATCTCCTGCCCGCCGCGGATATGCGCGATGGCATAGATGAAGCCGCGATCGACGAGCGAGAGGATATTGGTATTGAAACCCGCCGGGATGGAGATGCCGTAGGAGCCATATCCATAGAGCCACAATGGCGCCGAGCCATCAATCGGCGTGGACTTGCGATAAAGCAGCGTCACCGGAATTCTCACGCCGTCATGGCTCGTTGCGAACAAGCGCCGCGTCACATAATTCGCGGGATCGTGTCCGCTCGGTACGTCCTGAGTCTTGCGCAAAACCCGGGTGCGCTCGCGCATATTGTAGTCGAAGACCTGCGCCGGCGTCGTCATCGAGGAATAGGTGAAGCGCAGGATATCGGTGTCGAACTCGCGCATCTCGCTAAAACCCAGCGAGTAAGCTTCTTCGTCAAATGCAATTGTATGCTCCTCGCCGCTCGCCATGTTGCGCACAACGATGCGTGGCAGCGCGTTCTCGCGCTCCAAACGCACAAGCCAGTCCTTGAGCACGATCATGCCCACGATCAAACATCCCGGCCGGTGCGGAACGAGATCGGCCCAATTCATGGGCGATGGATCGGCGATGGGCGCGGTGACGATCTTGTAGTCCTCCGCCCCATCCGCGTTGGTCTTGATGACGAAGCGGCCGCCCCAATGCTCGACATCGTATTCGCGCCCAACCACGCGAGGCGAGATCGTCTTCGGTTCGTCGAACGGCCGCGCCGCATCGATGATCCTGCACTCCGAAGTATCGTGATCGTGCGACGAGATGACGATGAATCTTTCCGACATGGTCTTCCCGCAACCGGTGAACATGCCGCTGTCGTGTTCTTCGTAAACCAGCCTGTCTTGAGCTTGCGGTTGGCCGAGGATGTGATGATAGGTCTTGAGCGGCCGGTGGTTCTCGTCCTGGATCGTATAGAAGAAGCTCTTGCCGTCAGCGGCCCATTCGGCTCCACCCGCGGTGTTCGCCAGGATATCGGCGGCATCCGTGCCGCTGGCCAGTTCGCGAACGCGCAGTTCGAAGAACTCCGCGCCATTGCCATCGAAAGACCACGCCGCGCGCGTGTGATCCGGCGATATCGCCATGCCGCCGAAGCGGAAGTAGTCCCGGCCCTTCGCAAGTTCGTTGCCGTCGAGCAGCAACTGCTCGGCTCCCGACATGTCGCGAGCCTTTCGCGCATAGCGAGGATGTTGCCCGCCGGTGATAAAGCTCGTGTAGTAGGCAAACGCGCCATCGGGTGCTGGCACCGACGAATCATCTTCCTTGATGCGGCCCTTCATCTCCTCGAAGAGAGCCTGCTGAAGCCCTTGTGTCGGCGCGAGCTCCTTCTCCAGATGGGCATTCTCGGATTCGAGATAGCTGCGAATGTCCGCCGGCAGCAGCGACGGATCCTGCATTACCTGCTGCCAGTTCTCCGCCTTCAGCCAGTGATAGTCGTCATTCTTCTGGTAGCCATGCCAGGTTTCGGCGCGCGGCCTCTTCTCGGCCAGCGGTTGATTCACAATCGAGATTGTCATGCGTCAGGCTTTGTCCGGTTTGAAATCGAGCGCCGCGCCGTTCATGCAATAGCGCAATCCCGTGGGCTTGGGGCCATCGGGAAACACATGCCCCAGATGCCCGTCACAAGAAGCGCAGCGCACTTCGGTGCGCGTCATGAACCAGGAGCGGTCGCTATGCTCAGCTACCGCATCGGGCGAAGCTGGCTGGTAGTAGCTGGGCCACCCGGTGCCTGAGTCGAACTTCGCGCCGGCGCTGAAAAGTTCCGCCCCGCAGCCCGCGCACCGGTACATGCCGGCGGATTTCTCCGCGTTGTATGGATGCGTAAAGGCCCGTTCGGTCCCGTGTTCGCGAAGCACCCGATATTGCTCGGGCGTTAACTTCTTCCGCCATTCGGCGTCGCTCATTTCGGTTTTGGCTGTCATTCCGCTCTCTTTCGCATGCCGGATGGTTAATTTGGGGCCGCGAACGCCGCTTGTGAAGCCCGAAATGCGCCCGATCGCTAACCCTTCATTAACCATAAGGCCAGCCATACACACGTTATCTGGCTGTATTCCTTGGGATTAAGCAAGTTTTTGGGGAGTTGGGGTTTCTTTAGCATGTTGGAGGAGGAAGCTTGTGAGGCGCCATGCTTGATCAAGCTGCCCAGGTTGCTGCCGAAGCAGCCGGGCCGCATATCGGCCAGTTTGCCACGGACGGCGTTTTGAGCCCCGTGGAACCGAGCCCGGGCGAAGCCCCGCACCGCCGTATCACGGCGGATTCCTTTCGCGCGCTTTCGGCCAAGCTGAAGAAGCAGCCATTCGTTCCCCCAGCACCCGAACCCGAGTCGATTGTCATTCCAGACATCATCTCCGAAGTGCGTCAGGCCGCCGCCGCGCCGCTTCCGGCGGTCGAATGGACCGTCACTCCGGAAGTCGAAGCCGATGCTCCGCAGGTCGAGCAGTTTCTTCCACAGTCACTTGCGGAAGCGGAAGCGCCGCAGTTTTTGCCGGAACAGTTTGCCGAACCGGACTTCGAAGAAGCTGTCGCGCCACAGGCCCAGACATTCGAACCCGCGCCGGTTGAGGTTTATGAAGAGCACGCAGCGCCTCCAGAAGTTCAGGAAGTTGTCGAGCCGGCAGCACCCGTCTTCGAGGCCATCGTTGAAGAAGCCGCTCCAGCTCCGGTCGTTGCCGAGCCTTCCGCGCTCCCCGAAAAGCTGACCCTCGCCGAGCTCACCAAGCTGGTTTACTCCACGCCGGACGAAAACGACCGCGCCCTCTATCTGCGCGAGCTTGCGGAAATCCTGGCTGAGGAAACGGCACGGGCCGAGGAAGCACTGTCCAGGGCTGCCCACGAACACCATGCTCCGGCGGAAGCTGACGTTGAAGAAGAAGTCATTCCCGCGCCGGAAAATCAAGAAGTTGCCGAAGCCGCGCCAGTCGAGTCGTGGAATCACCTGGCCGTCGAGCCCGCTGCGGATGCCGCGGCGGTCTATGTCGAAGAGTGCGCTGCTCCAGAATCCGAGACCGCCTTCAATGCCGCCCCGCAGCAAGTTTTTGTCGAACCGGAACCCTCATCGGCGCTGATTGAAGAAGTTACGGCACCCGCCGAAGAAATTGCCCTGGAAGAATTTGCGCCATTCCTCATTGAAGAAGCGGTGACAGACCCTGTGTTCGAAGCAGAAGCTCCCGCTTCCGAAGAACCAGTTGCTCCGCCCGCGGACATTTCGGCTTTCCTCTCCGAGCGCCTCGGCGGCGCCGCGCAACTTTTGCGCAAAGCCGAGGAAATCGATCCGTTCGCGAGCCAGCCTCAGTTGCCCCCCGCAGCGGCGGCGCCGCAGGAGGAATTGGCAACCGAAGAAGCCGAGGACGTGGCCCGCTCGCTGCTCGACATGATGTCGTCGACAGGGGGTTCCGGCCTGCCTCAGGAGCGCGCGCTCGCCGCCGACACTTTGCTGCGCATGATCCCGCGCATGCCTCTGAGGGCCATCGTCTCCGTAGTCGAGCGCATCGCGATGATGTCGCAACCGCCGGAGTTGCTCGTTGCCCGCCTCATTCGCGATCCGCGTTTCGAAGTCGCCGGGCCGCTGCTCGAACGCTGCAACGCAATCAGCGATCAGGATATCGCGGCCGTCATCCATGAAGGCGACTTTGCCAAGCAGCGCATGATCGCGCGCCGCCGAATTCTGTCGTCGCCGCTCGCCGACAAGCTGATTACCTACAATGACACCTCCGTGCTGCTAACGCTTGTGCGCAATGCTGGGGCGAGCATTTCGCATGAGGCCTACTATCGCTTGGCCGAACATGCGGCCGAACATGCGAGTCTTCTGGCGCCGCTCTCGACCCGCCAGGACTTGCCCGCTCCGGTGGCGTTCGAATTGTTCTGGTCGGTGCCGCCCGAACTCCGGCGTTATCTGCTCTCGCGATTCCTCACCGATTCCGAGACGCTCAACAAGATTCTCAAGATCACCATTCGATGCAGGGTGGAGAAGAGCAGGGCGAAGCCAAGTTCCCCGAGCGCGCGCGAGTTGACGCCGCGGTTGAACTTGCAATTGCAGGCAAACTCGAGGAAGCCGCGGTTTCATTGGCCGAAATCGCCGGCATCTGCGCCGAGAATGCCTATCGCATCCTCGCCGATCGCGATGGCGAGCCGCTGGCGATCGTCATGAAGGCCTTGGGCGTCGGCCGTGCGCGCTTTGGCGAAATACTGTCGACGATGAAGCGTTCCGAGTCTTCAATTCTCAGCCCGGCGCGCGAAAACGCCGAGTTGCAGAGCATCTTCGACTCGATGTCCTTCAACAAGGCGCGCATTCTTTTGACCTATTGGGACTGGGCCGTGCAGAAATCCGGCCCTTACGCGGCGTCGCATTGAATTTTTCGTGACGGTCGCGAAATTCGCGTCTTCATCTTGTAGTTCGCAACAATAGTGACTATTCAGGTCGCGCTCTTCGCGATTTAGTCTGCAATTGGCGAAGATTGATGTTCTGGAATGGAGGAAAATGTGGAAGCGAAAAGCGAAGTAACCGGTCTTACCGCGCAAATCGTTTCGGCTTATGTCGGAAACAATACCGTACAACAAAACGATCTACCGAGATTGATCGGCGATGTTTTCAGGGCGCTCTCGGGCGCCGGAAGCGGCGAATTTTCGGGCGCGCGGATCGATCTGAAGCCGGCCGTGCCAATCAAGAAGTCGGTCGCGAACGATTATATTATCTGTCTCGAGGATGGAAAGAAGTTCAAGTCGCTGAAGCGGCACTTGCGCACGTCCTATAATCTTTCCCCCGAAAAGTATCGCGAGAAGTGGGGCCTGGCCGCGGATTATCCGATGGTCGCGCCAAGCTACGCGAAAACCCGCTCGAGCCTCGCCAAGAAGATGGGTTTGGGCCGCAAACGTTCGCGGCGCTGACGCCTGCGTTATATTTGTTCGGGCGACTCTTGCAGCCGCGCCGCTGCCGATTCATAACCTGACCGGTCAACCGGTGGGGTGATTCGGCAGCTTCGGGGGCGGAATGTGACTATGGGATCGTTGAACGCGGCCTTCAGGGCCCAGCTGGTCTTGCCTGAGCAACGGCAGCTCTACGATTACTGGCTGGAGAAATCGGCAGGCCGCGGCATGCCAGAACGCGGCGATCTCAATCCATGCGAGATCGCCCGGCTTCTGCCGAGCATCAGCCTCGTCGACGTGGATCACACTCAAGGTCCTTTCAAATTCCGCCTGGCAGGAACGCGGCTTCGCGACATCTTCGACCGCGAGATCACCGGCCTCTGCTTCGGCGATATCGATTGGGGCGAGAAGCGCGACTACTGGCTCTCCGCCTTCAACTGGACCGCCGGCGAAGGCAAGCCCACGCAAGGCGTCCTGACCGGCCCGCGCCTGCACAAGGAACATCTCGTCCAGTACTGGATGAAACTCCCCCTGGGCCGCATCGGCGAAGTCGGCATGCTGCTCTGCTGGGACTATTGCCAGGCAGTCGCGGATTTCCCCGCCGAACAGGCCGCGGCGGGCTAGCGCGTAACGCGCTCAAGTGGAATCACTTGAGCGTTCAGTTATGCGCCAGATTCAAATTGCTAGAGCAACTTACCGGCGGTCGAATGACCGCCGGTTGCTCTAGAGAGGCTCCGGCTGAGTTGGAACGGGTGGCTGTGTCCGCCCATTGCGGGGACATTTTCGCAACATCGCCACGCCGCCTCACGCCCAGGC
>JAAURV010000130.1 GCA_012032065.1 Hyphomicrobiales bacterium | reverse complement strand
CCACGTACAGCTCGCCGATCTTGGCGTGCAGCTCGTCGATCTTGCGGCGCGCCTTCACCTCCGCATCATCCCCGGCAGCGCTATCGAAAGCCCGTACCGCCTCGTCCGCTTCGTCATCGTCCGCTCCTTCTCCTCTGGGAGCGGCAGTCTATCCAACTAAGCCCTTGGCCCCAAAAACGGGGCCCACTTCACCTGATGGCCACACGCAATCCATCTGCCATGTCTCTCACGCGCTGAAAGCCGCAGTGGCGTTCGAGGAGTTCTGCAATAATCCTGGGCCTGTCGTGATGGGCGCGGTGCAGGGGGCGTCCTGCTTCGGCCCTGCCTATGAGTTCACGTTCATTGTCGAAACGGAGCTCGCCGTCGCCGAATCCGCGACAAGGTTCCCATGACATTCGTGACCGCCGAGCCCTACATCGGCCATCTCGGACTTGATGGCGTCGGCGATACAAAGGGGCTTCTCGAAAGCGAAATGCGCCAGCATCACATCAAGTGGTTGACGAGTTCGCGCGTCAAGAAGGTGGAAGCCGGGAGAATGACGGTTGAGCAGGTGGGCGACGACGGCGCAGCCAAAGGGGAGACGGAACTTCCATTCGGTTTCTCCATGATGCTACCAGCCTTCCGCGGCATCGCTCCGCTGCGCGGCATCGAAGGGCTGTCAAATCCGCGCGGCTTCACGCTTGTCGACAAGTACCAGCGCAATCCGAAGTACACGAATATCTTCGCGGTGGGTGTGTGCGTCGCCATTCCTCCAACGGGGCCAACGCCTGTCCCTTGCGGTGTGCCGAAAACGGGCTTCATGATCGAGTCGATGGTTACAGCCACGGCCGGCAACATCGGTTTGTTGCTGCGGGGAGAGGAGCCGCGCCATCAGGCGTCGTGGAATGCCGTGTGTCTCGCGGACTTTGGCGACTCGGGCGTGGCCTTTGTCGCGCAACCGCAGATTCCGCCGCGCAACGTCAATTGGTCATCGTCGGGCAAATGGGTGCATGGGGCCAAGATAGCCTTCGAGAAGTACTTCCTCCACAAAATGCGGCGCGGCACGAGTGAGACATTCTATGAAAAGCTGACGCTGGATGTTCTAGGCATCAACAAACTCAAGGAAATAGTGACCGATTCCCCATGATTGCGAAACTTGTAGAGCCTCTCTCAGTTAGGTAGAAAATCACTGGACTCGAAAACATGATGAGAAGCGGTTCGAGGTTGCGCGGCAGGACGTCCGTGTAAAAAACATCGTCGGCGTCAAATGCGATGGCTTAGCCGTCCCTTGGCCTGGCGACCCACGAACCACCAAGGGGCAGATCATGCCGATTCAAGCAAAAAATGGCGACCCCGGCAGGATTCGAACCTGCGACCTAGTGCTTAGAAGGCACTTGCTCTAGTCCAGCTGAGCTACGGGGTCGGCGGGCGGTTGGCTCAATGGGTCCAGTTCTGGCTTCTGCCGAACTTGAAATTGTCGGAGTAGGACTTTCTCTGCATGCGCTGGGGCGGCATACCGGCGACGCTGTAGGCGAGGCCTTCGCGCTCGGCGTAGGCGATGGCTTTCTCGCGGCTGTCGAATTTGAGCCTGAGCTGCTGCTTGGTGTCGGCCGACGAGGTCCAGCCCATCAGCGGATCGGCTTGGCGCGGGGCTTCGGCTTCGAATTCGAGATACCAGAAGTCCTGCTTGCCCTTGCCGGACTGCATGGCGTTCTTCGCGGGCTGGTAGATTCGTACCGGCATGTCTCGATCCATTTCATTTTTCCACGGCTGGTCGGGGTGGCCAGATTCGAACTGACGACCCCCTGCGCCCAAGGCAGGTGCGCTACCAGACTGCGCTACACCCCGTTCGCCGCGGTTGAGCAGGTGAATAGACGGGAAAACGGCGGGGGGCAAGTTTTGGGGTCATGCGGCGCAGGGGGCGCAAGCCCTCGGTGATCGAGTGCACATGTGTTGGCCCTGCGCGGTATCGCCGCCCGCTTCCGCGATGCCGGTGTGCAACGAAGCATTCGACGGCAAAATGCGCACCTTCAACGCTGTAGATGTTCGCAGCTCGCATTTCGCCTTAGATTGCTTCAGTTGCACTCCCGCAAATGGACAAGACGGGGTCAAGGCCTTGCGCCGCTCCGAGGCTGACGCATGCTCGCCCCTATGAGCAGGGCCTTGAGGCCGACTTGGCCATTTGCGAGGCTTGCAGGAACAATCGAGTTACGCGCCCAATCATGGCATTTGGGCGGCGAGCCGCCCTACTCCTCCGCCGTCTCGAACATGCGGTGGTAGATCTTGTCGTCGCGTTTGAGGCCAATCTTCTTGGCGGTGCCGGCGGCGAGTTCGAGGACGCCTATGACCGGCTCCTGGACGCCGATCACGTCCTGGGAGAGCGGCACGGTGTTCTCGGCGATCGCCGCCACGGTTCCATCCTTGCGGATGAACACCATGTCGAGCGGGATGTAGGTGTTCTTCATCCACATGGAGACGGCGCGGTTCTGCTGAAAGTCGAAAAGCATGGCGCGGTCTGGCGGCAGCTTGTGGCGGAACATCAGTCCCCTCGCCCGCAGCTCCGGCGTGTCGGCGATTTCGGCGGTGAACATTGTGGCGCCCTGCTCCGTCGCCACCGTCACCGGTTCAAGCTTGGGAAGCACCGCCACATCGGCGAGCACCGCGGCGGTGAAGGCCATCCAGAACGAAACAATGAAAACAGCAAGACGCCTACTCATGCGCGTTCCGTCACTCACACAGGCGCGTTTCCGCGCGCAACGTCAATTCGTATGCGGCACGCCGCCATCGAGAGAGAGGCGCACTTCGGCCGCCATGTTGCCTTTCGGGCCTTCGCCGAATTTCACGTAAACCCACTGATCCGGCTGCAGTTCGGCGATCGCGGTTTTACGCAGCGTCTCCATGTGCACGAAGATATCCGGCTTGCCTTCGCCTTCGGAGACAAAACCAAATCCGCGGGCGCGGTTGAACCACTTCACCTTTACCCTGATCCACGAACTCGATGGCGCAACGGAGTTGTGCGTCCGCGGTCTGCGTTCGACGGGATGAATGGCGGTCGAGAGATCGATCGCGAGCACGCGCAGGCACTGGTAGCCCTTCTGGCGCTCGACCGCTTCGCAGGTGACGCGCGCGCCTTCGAGCGGCGCATCGAAGCCATCGCGTTTCAGGCAACTCAGATGCAGAAGAATATCGGGAAGTCCGCTATCGGGAATGATGAAGCCATAGCCCCGGCCCACATCGAACCACTTCACCAGCCCCGTAACCTGGACGATCTTGACATTGGACTCCGAAGCCTGTTCGAGGCCGGAGGCCATTTCTCCCTTTTGGGCGCCGCTTGCCGCCATGTCTTGTACCCAACTTTTCCGGGCGGCACTTTTTATGCCTCGTGCCCCCGCCCGTCGCGAAATTTGGTCAAATCCGGTGCGGTTGTACAGCGCCAAACGCCAGCGCCTGTTGTGGAAAAGGCATTGCACGGCGCTTGGATGCGCAGCGGCGATGCGAGATGCAGCGCCCTATTGGTTAACAAACCCTGAAAAATCAACGCTTCCTGCCGCGATGGCAAATTCGGAGACGGGTGTTTACGCCGCGACGCAGCAGAAATGAAAGTCGCCCAGTGTTGTTCGGATGCAACTATGATTGTGCACACTTGAAGGGGTCAGGAAGGCCGGTTGAAGGATGATTCGGACAGACTCTCCGCGATTGCTTCGAAGACAGGGGCGGTATCGGCGCGAATGACGAGGTCCGCCAGCCCATCGAGACCTGTTTCCTCGCGATTCACGATGACCAGCGGCACCTTGCATCGCGAGGCGAGCACCGGGAATCCCGCCGCGGGAAAGACTTGCAGCGATGAGCCCGCTGCGATGAAGAGGTCGGCATCCATGGTGGCGGCCCTTGCATCCGCCATTTGCTGTTCCGGCATCGATTGGCCGAAGGAGATGGTCGCGGACTTCACCACGCCGCCGCAGGAAGCGCAGTCCGGCGGCAATTTGTTAGCAGTCATGTGGGCGCGGATCGACGCGATCTCGTGATGCGCGCCGCAGGAGAGGCATTTTGCATGACCCGCGGTGCCGTGAAGACGAATGACCCTGGAATGAGGAAGACCTGCTTGCTCGTGAAGCTCATCGATGTTCTGCGTGATGACGCAAGAGACGTGACCCCGCCGATGTAGTTGAGCGATGCTTCGATGAGTGATGCCCGGAATAGCGGCGTGGATAATGTCATGAATCTGGAAGAAGCGCGTCCACGCTTCGATGCGCACATCGGCGGACGCGACGAAATCGGAAACTGGATCGGCGTGTTCCTGGTCCAGAAGCCGCCCTTCGAGCGAAAATCCGGGATGCCGCACTCGGTCGAGACGCCAGCTCCGGTGAATATCACGGCGCGGCGCGAACGCTGGACCATCAGCGTCAGTTCTTCTATGTCTTTCTCACTCAAGAGGGCCTCGCATGAAATACTTGCACACCATGATACGTGTTTCCGATCTCGACCAGTCGCTCGACTTTTTCGTCAACAAGCTGGGCTTCGTCGAGCAGCGCCGCCACGTGAGCGAGAAAGGGCGTTTCACCCCCGTCTTCGTCGCGGCGCCCGAAAGCCCGGAATGCCCGGTTGAGCTCACTTACAACTGGGACCCAGAAGCTTACAGCGGCGGGCGCAACTTCGGACACTTGGCGCTCGAAGTCGACAATATCTATGCGTATTGCGAGAAGCTACAGAAGCAGGGCATCGTCATCAACCGCCCGCCGCGCGATGGGCGCATGGCCTTCATCAAGACGCCGGACGGGATTTCGATCGAGTTGCTCAACAAGGGCGGCTCGCTGCCGCTCCAGGAGCCATGGCAGAGCATGCCCAATACCGGAAGCTGGTGAGGCGCTACCACTTACCATTGACGGCATAGGCCTCGTCCATGCCCGGCCATGGCGGCATGGTGACGCCGACGGCGGCGAGCGGCGTTTTGCCATCGCTGCGGAACTGAAACGCGGCTCCCACAGGAATTGAAAGAGAGATGCCCGGCGAAAGCTCCACGATGGATTCCTGCCCGTGGTGCTTCCGCCACATGCGGCCCTTGCCTTCGACGATGTACCAGAGCTCCTCGACCGTCCTATGGGCCACGGGTTTTGAAACGGACCCCGGTGGTAGCCGGAAATGCGCCATGCTGCCGGAAACGCCTGACGCGAGGATCCGGACTTCAGATCCATCGGGTGCCAGAACATCGTAACTCGCCGGCAGCGCAACGGTAACGGGAGCGCTCATGGCATCAATTGCCCGCCATTCACTTCGATCACCTGACCCGTCACGTAACCCGATGCCTTCTCGGATGCGAGATAGAGAAACGTGCCGGCGCAGTCTTCGGCAAGCCCGAGCCTTTGCATGGGTATGGTCTTTCGCGCCGTCTCGCGCTTGGCTTCGTCGGAGAAGCGGTCATGGAAGGCGGTGTGAATGGTGCCGGGGGAGACGCAATTCACGCGAATTCCGAAGGACACAAGTTCCTTGGCGATGGTTTTCGAGAAGGCGGAGACGAAGGCCTTTGCTCCGGCATAGATGCTGCCGCCGGGGCTTGCGCCGTTCCTCGCGGCGATTGAAGTGACATTGATGATGGCTCCGTTCTTTCGCGCCTTCATGGGTTCGGCGGCGAGGCGGCAGCAGTGCACAAGCTGGCGGCAGTTGAGATCGAAGACCTTGTCGATGAACTGGTTGTCGAGCTTGTCGAGTGGAATTCGGGCGACGAGGCTTCCGGCATTGTTGACCAGCACATCGATGCGGCCGAAGCGCTTAAGGGCGGTATCGATCAATTTGAAGGGGCATCACGCTCTGTCAGGTCGAGCTGAATTGCTTCGACGCCCCTCTTTACGGCGACATCTAGCTCCGGTCCGCCGCCCAGATATTGGGCGAGAACTTTGGCGCCCGCGTCCGCGAAAGCAAGTGACGCAGCACCGCCGATACCCGTGACGCCGCCCGTCACCACCACAACCTTGTCCTTCAAATCATCGTACATCGGTTACCTCTCCCGATAGAATGCACGGATTGGAGGAGTTCGACAATGTGGCGGGGCGTGGGCTTGTGGCTTGTCATCATGGCGCTCGAAACTGTGCATGGGGTGCTGCGCGGACTCTTTCTCGTTCCGGCCGTGGGAGAGGCCGCGGCAGGCCAGGCCGGGTTGATTGTTGGAAGCGCAATTGTTCTTCTCGCAACGTTCATCTTTATCGGTTGGACTGGCCTGCGAAGTACGGCTGGTCTCATTAAACTCGGCGCAATCTGGGCCTTGCTTACACTCCTGTTCGAGATCGGCATCGGACTGTCGCGGGGGTTCGACTGGATGCGGATTTGGGAGGAGATCGATCCCTGCCAAGGCGGCACGATGCTGTTGAGCGTGGCGATCATGTTTCTAGCGCCCATGGCCGCAGCGCGGTTAAGGGGTCTCGAAGAAGGTCCGTGATGTGGTTGGCGGCGGTGCGTGATATGTTGGGAATGAAGTGGGATTGAACGGAGTCAGCGAGATGCCAACGTTACGTGAAATGTTCAGGCGGCTCATTAGCGCCGAGGGCCAGAGCTATGCAGCGAAGACCGTCGAATTTTTCGGGTGGCTGATTTTCGCCGAAGCGGCGGGGCTGATCTTCGCGCCGCATTTCGTGTCGGGACTCTTGCAGTTTCCGCTTGGCGAGGAGGGCGGAAACTATCTCCGCCTCGTTGGTCTTCTGGTGGGAGGCCTCGGCCTACTTTACATCGTCAGCGGACGCCTCAATGCGCTGGGTTTCGTCTTCGCCTCGCTGCTCGACCGTCCGCTGGTGCCGCCGGTGATGGCGGTGCTGTGGTATCTCGGCATCGTTCCGGGTCCACTGGCTCTCGCCTTCGCGATCCAGGACTTCGCGAGTTTCCTGTGGACGCTCAAGGCATGGAAAGGTGACTCATGAAAGTGGCGCGCCCTACGGGAATCGAACCCGTCTTTACAACGTGAAAGGCTGTCGTCCTAACCGATAGACGAAGGGCGCCCGACCGACTTGCGGCGCTCTATAGGGGGGTTCGGTTAGGGGCGCAAGGGCGCTACGCGATCCGCGCGACGTCCTCGATTTGCAGTTGGGGTTGGGCTTTGCCGTTCCATGTGTCAAGCGTCAGGCGGCCTGCGATGTGGAGCGGGAATTTGCGCTCG
This sequence comes from Hyphomicrobiales bacterium, assembly GCA_012032065.1. Classification (GTDB taxonomy): domain Bacteria; phylum Pseudomonadota; class Alphaproteobacteria; order Rhizobiales; family Aestuariivirgaceae; genus Aestuariivirga. The sequence goes on along the minus strand of JAAURV010000130.1, from coordinate 906 downwards.
GCGAGCAGTGCTTCGCCCCAGCCGGTTCCCATGGCGCGGAAGGCGATGGCCTTGATGCGGGCGCCGTCTTTTGCGGCGATTGTGCAGCGGATGTGATCGGCGCCGGCGGGATCGGCATAGACGACGTTGTGCGCCGGGAACACGAACACGGGGGCCGGATGGCCGGAGCCATAGGGGCCAGCCTGCTCCAGGAGTTCGATGAGATCGGGTGTTGCGCCAGAGGCGGAGAGTGCGCCGTCCACTTGCAGCTCGTTGCGGGGCGAAGCGGCGACGGAAGCCGCGAGACGGTCTTCGAGGAAGGCTCGCAATTCGCCGAGCTTCGCTCCTTCAACAGTCAGGCCCGCCGCCATGCCGTGGCCGCCGCCTTTCAGGACAATGCCGGCGTTGACGGCTTCACGCACGGCTGCCCCGATATCGACGCCGGCAACCGAGCGGCCGGAGCCCGATGAAACACCCTGCCGGTTCTGACTCAGAACGAAGCTTGGGAGTTTGAAACGCTCCTTGAGCCTTGCCGCCGCGAGGCCGAGCACGCCCTGATGCCAGTTTTCGCCGGTGACCAACAGCACAGAGAGATTGCTGGATTCACCCAGCATGGCTTCGGCCTGCGCCAGAGCGCGGTCGACGATGCGCATCTCCACGGTTTGGCGATCGCGATTCAACTGGTCAAGCTTTTGAGCGAAACCGGCGGCCTCACCACGGTCTCTTGCCAGCAACAGATTCAATGCGAGATCGGCATGGCCGACACGGCCCGCCGCATTGAGGCGCGGGCCGAGCATGAAGCCGAGCGCGTAACAATCGGGGCGCTGCTTCAGACGCTGCCACATCGCAGAGCGCGGCAAGCCCCAGGTTCTCGCGCCGCGACAATGACTTTGAGGCCTTGCGTGACATAGGCGCGGTTCAGGCCTT